>NZ_VSCO01000139.1:0-4616 GCF_047459465.1 Caldicoprobacter sp.
ATAGCCTGTGGCAAGTCTACGGTAGCCGCTATGCTGGCAGATTTGGGAGCAGCAGTCATAGACGCCGATGTGATTGCCAGGGAAATAACCAAAAAGGGAACGCCTGTATGGCACAGGATAAAAGAAACATTTGGGGATGAGTATCTGCTACCCGATGGGGAACTTGACAGAAAAAAGTTGGGAGAGCTGGTGTTTGCCAACGCCGAAGCTTTAAAGAAGCTTAACGCCATTACGCATCCTGTCATTCAGCAGCAGGTGTTGGCCAAAATAGATAGGTTAAAGTCTATGGGCAGCTATAAAGCAATCGTGGTGGACGCTGCGCTGCTTATAGAGGCGGGATGGCATCATATGGTGGACGAAGTATGGCTGGTGGTGACCGACAGGGAGACCCAGATAGAAAGGCTGATGAAGCGGAACGGACTTACGCGCCAGCAGGCTTTAAACAGGATAAACAGCCAGATGGATCAGGATATAAAGAGGCGGTATGCTGATAGAATAATAGACAATTCCCGCGACATGGAGTATACCCGGAAGCAGGTGGAGCAGCTATGGGCAGAACTTTGACCTTTAGATTTGTATTTATTACCATGCTGGCGGTATTTCTTATACTATGCGCTGCCTTGATGTATGGTTATGTGCAGAGGAGGATGTATCCCCTAAAATATGAAGCCTTGATACTTGAGTATGCCAATGAATACGGGCTGGATCCATATCTGGTGTGTGCGGTCATATGGGTTGAAAGCAAGTTTAATGAGGTCGCGACGTCCCATAAAGGGGCAAGAGGGCTCATGCAGGTCATTCCATCCACGGGGCAGTGGGCGGCACAAAAGCTGGGCATCGAGGGATACACCGATGACAGCCTTTATGATCCAGCAGTCAATATACGGATAGGGTGCTGGTATCTCAATAGGCTGCGCCATCACTTCAAAGGGAACATGGGCCTTGCCCTTGCAGCCTATAATGGTGGCAGCGGCAATGTTGAAAGATGGCTGCAAGACCCCAGGTACAGCAAGGATGGAGAAGAATTGGATAATATACCCTTTAGAGAAACGCGGGATTTTGTGGATAGGGTATGGAAGGCTTACCATAAATACAAGCAGCTGTATTGCATACCTGATGTTAATCGATGAGAGGGATTGGGAAGATATGAGGAAGGGAATTACTTTGATATGTTTGATCCTCTATATATTGACTTTGACGGCGTGTCAAATTATAGAGGTGCCAAATATCGTAGAACAAGATATCGAAATGGATGAGGTTGAAAGGGAGGAGGCAGGGACTCCTGAGCCCCGAAAGGGTGGCGAGTTGGTGATTCCCATACCGCCGCCTGATACTCTTAACCCTTTGCTTACCCAATCCAGGGACATGATCAATTTCTTTGGCTTGATATTTGAAGGGCTATTTGAATACGACGAGAATATGAAGCCTCAACCATGCTTGGCTGAGTCATGGGATGTGGAAGATGACGGTAAGCTGTGGCGCTTTCATTTGCGTAAAAATGTGGTGTTTCATGATGGGCGGACCCTCACCGGGGATGATGTGGTGTTTACCTTTTTAGCGTTGCAGGGGGGGCGCCTGGGGTCGTTTTATCAAGAGAGCATCGTCAACAACGCAAGCATACAAAAGGTTGAAACCGACCCTTTTGATCCCTACACGGTCAACGTGTATCTATCTCAACCTATTAATAACATGTTGGATATTATGACCTTTCCCGTGCTTCCTAAACAGGTGTACCAGTCCGACGAGTTTATGCTGCAGCACCGGCAGGATATGAGCTTGCTTCCTGTAGGAACGGGGCCTTACAAGGTAGAGGGAGAAGGGATTGAGCTTGATGAGACGGGAGATGGAATTAAGCAGATCAGGCTGGTGAGGAATGAAAGATATTGGGGAAACCAGCCTTATATCGACTCCATACTGGCACGGGTTTATGATGATGAGATGAAGGTGAGGCAGGCTTTTTATGACCGAGAGATAGATTTGATAAACGTTATGCCTACTGTAATTAACCCATATCCTAGGGAAGAGGATGCAAAAGTCCATCGGTATTTGACGCGCAATTATGAATTTTTGGCATTTAACATGAATCACCCGGTATTGGGAGATGTCAACGTCAGAAGAGCCATAGCCTATGCTCTGGATAGGAAAGATATCATTTTTAAGGTATATTTGAACAATGCAGAAACGGTGGACGTTCCTATTCCTTCCGATTCGTGGCTTTACGACAGCAGTTACAGGATATATGATTATGATCCTGACAGGGCAATTGAACTACTGGAGCAGGCAGGCTGGATGCTTGGAAAGGCGGATGCTCAAGATGAACAGGAACAGAAAGAAGAAGGACAGGTGGAAGGTATCGAGAATGAGCAGTCAACAGAAGGTGAGCTGTTAGAAGAGGATGATGAAGGCGCTTCAGAACAAAATCAGCAGGAAGATGATTGGATCAGGTACAAAATTATAGGGGATCAAAAAGTTGAGCTTAGGTTTTCAATTTTAACTAACTCCGAAAATATGTTGAGGAAGGATGCTTTGGAGGTAATTGCTCAGCAGTTGAAACAGGTGGGCATTGCAGTGGACATAGAGGTCCTTCCTTGGGAGGAACTGACGGAAAGGCTGAAAAGCGGCCAATTTGAAGCGGTATTGACCGGCTATTATCTGAGCATATTTCCAGAACTCACATTTATGTTTCATTCAAAAGAGGTTGGAAATGGCCTCAACAATTTCATCAGATACCACAGCGATGAGTTGGACAAGTTGCTGGACGAGGCAGCTATGGCTTATAATGGTGCCAAGCTCAAGGAGTTCTACAGCCGTATACAAAAGTACCTGGTGGAGCAGCTACCTGTGGTTAGCCTGTATTTTCAAACAGCGTCAGTTATAACCAGCAACAGGGTTTGCGGAGTGAAGGCTCCCAGAGAGCTCAATATATACAGGGACATCGAGCAGTGGTATTTGAGCGATTAATGGTGTTTTATAGCTTCTTTAGATGGCTGAATAAAAATTCCGCGTCAATAAACGATGAATAAACTGAAAAAATATGATAGAATATTTTTGGCAAAGGAGGGATACCATGTCTATACTAGTAACGGGTGGTGCAGGGTATATTGGAAGCCATACCTGTGTGGAGCTGTTAGAAGCAGGTTACGATATAGTCGTTGTGGATAACTTCTCCAACAGTAAACCCGAGGCCCTGAGGCGTGTGAAAGAGATAACAGGCAAGGATTTTAAAGTATATGCCGTTGACCTTCTGGACAGGGAGGCGCTAGACAAGGTATTCTCGGAAAACGATATTGAAGCCGTCATACACTTTGCAGGGTTTAAGGCTGTTGGTGAGTCTGTAGCCATACCGCTTAAGTATTATTACAACAACATTACGGGTACCATCATACTATGCGAGGTCATGCAGAAATACGGTGTTAAGAAGATAGTTTTCAGCTCTTCTGCTACCGTATACGGCAAGCCCAAAAGCGTTCCCATAAGGGAAGATTTTCCCCTTTGCCCTACCAATCCATATGGGCGGACTAAGTACATGATAGAGGAGATTTTAAAAGATGTGTATGTTGCTGATAATGAATGGAGTATTATTCTGCTGCGGTACTTTAATCCTATAGGCGCTCATGAGAGCGGTAGAATAGGGGAGGATCCTAACGGCATACCCAACAACTTGATGCCCTATATAACTCAGGTGGCCGTCGGAAAGCGAGAGAAGCTGTATGTATTTGGCAACGACTACGATACCCACGATGGTACAGGTGTAAGGGATTACATCCATGTGGTGGATTTGGCCAAAGGGCATATTAAGGCATTGGAGAAGGCCATGAAAGGCAGCGGTGTGGATGTTTACAATTTAGGGACGGGTACAGGGTACAGCGTGCTTGATGTGGTCAAGACTTTTGAAAGGGTAAATGGCGTTAAAATACCCTATGTCATCACCCATAGAAGGCCTGGGGATGTGGATAAATGTTTTGCTGATCCTACAAAGGCCCATAAGGAACTGGGATGGAAGGCCGAGAAAAACCTTGAGGACATGTGCAGGGATTCGTGGAACTGGCAAAGGAATAATCCCAACGGATATGAGGAGAAATAGGTTGGCCATGTATTCAAACTATGTGGGTCTATGGCATGGTGGTGAAACAGCTATATTTTGTTGCAAAGAATAAGGTGTGAAAATATAATGCACACCATTGGAAAGAAAAGGATATTGATACTGGTGTCATGGAGCATTGTAGTTATATGGATGGCTGTCATTTTCTTATTTTCGGCTCAACCTGCATATGAATCCGATAGCATTAGCCAAAGTGTAACCCTATTTGTCCTTAATCTGGCAGAGCGGGTTGTGCCATCGCTTGAGCCGGCTATTAATGTGACAACGTTAAATTACTTGGTTAGAAAAGTAGCTCATTTTGTGATTTATCTTGTATTAGGCGTTTTAACCATAAACGCGTTGAAAATGAGCGGTATTACGACATTTAAAGCTACTGTATGGGCTTTGCTTATCTGTATTGTCTATGCTGCTTCCGATGAAACGCATCAGATGTTTGTGCCGGGTAGAAGTGCTCAGGTGAGAGACGTGCTCATAGATTCAATTGGGGCAGCTATAGGGGTTTGCGGATATTATG
>NZ_VSCO01000019.1:0-20066 GCF_047459465.1 Caldicoprobacter sp.
GTTTTATCATGATGGGTACTACGGCCTTGGCGCTGTTGAAATAGCCTATGAGGTTTACGTCTATCACCTTTCGCCATTCTTCAGTGGTGAATTCGTCGATACCCTTAGCAATGAGTATACCGGCATTGCTTACCAGCAGATCTATCCTTCCGTATTTTTCAACGGTTACGCGTGCCATCTCTTCACATTCATCGTATTTTGTCACATCCACCTTTATGGCAATGGCGTCATTGAGGTCGGCGGCCACCTTTTGTGCTGCTTCAAAATTGATATCGGTTACTACCACTTTAGCTCCCTCGGCGTTTAGACGCCTGGCTATGGCTTCTCCTAACCCTTGACCGGCACCGGTTACAATGGCAATTTGGCCTTCTAATCGGCGGCATTTATATTCCATACATATCATCCCTTTCTGATAAATTTAACATGAAGATTACACAATTCTCCTAATTATTATACAATCTAAATAACACTTAATCAACAATGAAAAAGCTCATTTTAAAAGTAAGTTGGAGTTGTTGACAAGAAAAAACTGCTCTGTTAAAATGAAATAAAGGGGTTTTAATTAGCAGAGTTGATGTTAAAAATATGTTATATTTGTTTTTTTAAATGTAAAATATAAGATCAAATTCAACATCATAAGAACAGTTTCGAACATCTTTTTATTTTTGTTGTTAGCAACGGGACATCGGAGTGTGGCATGTATATAAAAATGGTAAAGGGTTACTATAGCCATGAAAGCTTAGAATAAGGAAGAGGGGAGATATTAGAATGGCTACGCCGGTAATTATGCCTCGGCAGGGGCAAACAGTTGAAAGTTGCATCATAACCAAGTGGCACAAGAAGAAGGGGGATAAGGTAAAGGTAGGCGACCTGCTGTTCTCCTACGAGACCGATAAAGCGGCTTTTGACGAAGAGGCAAAGGTAGAGGGTACGCTGTTGGAGATCTACTTTGATGAGGGGGATGATGTGCCGGTCCTTGCCACCGTTTGCGTCATTGGCCAGGAGGGCGAGGACATCTCCGAGTTTCTGCCAAGTGATGCCTCGGCTGAGGAGGAAGTGGTATCTGAAGGGCAGCAATCGGTAGCCGAAAGCCAAGGCGGAACGGATATAGAAAGCGGCGCTGTAGTACCAGAAGGCGATAGTATAAAGATCAGTCCAAGGGCCCGTAATCTTGCTGAAAGAGTGGGAGTTGATTATCGGCAAGCTACTCCTACGGGGCCCCATGGCAGGATAATTGAAAGGGATATAAGGCAGCTTATGGATAAAGGCCAATTGGTGACGCCTGCCGCTAGAGAGCAATATATGGGCACCGATGGTATGCTGATAGGCGGTACGGGAATAGGAGGAAGAGTCACCACAGCTGATCTCGAGAGCGTAAAGGGTCAAGCTCATTACGAGGTGCCGCAGCTTCCTGTTCAAGGGGTTAAGGCTGGAGAAGCTGACTACGAAGAGGTAAAGCTGAGCAACATAAGAAAGGTCATTGCCAATGCCATGCACCAGTCGCTGGCCAATACCGCACAGCTCACCATACATATCTCATTTGACGCCACTGAAATACTGGCCTTTAGAAATAAGGTAAAGGAGTATGGAGAGCGCCTGGGATTGGCAAACATTACGCTCAACGATATCATACTCTACGCGGTATCCAGGACGCTGCTTAAGCATAAAGCTTTAAATGCCCATTTCCTGGGTGATAAAATGCTCCTTTTCAACCATGTCCATCTGGGAGTTGCGGTGGATACCGAGCGCGGACTCATGGTACCTACCATTTACAATGCAGATACCAAATCCTTGGACGAGATATCCAGAGAAGCCAAGGAGCTGGTGGAGGCCTGCAGGAAGGGCAGCATAAATCCCGATTATCTGAAGGGTGGTACCTTTACGGTTACCAACCTTGGATCGCTGGGAGTGGAGTTCTTTACCCCCATACTCAACCCACCGCAGACCGGCATTTTAGGAGTAAATACCATAGTGCAGCGGGTAAAAGAGGTGGACGGCAAGATAATCACCTATCCGTCCATGGGACTGTCGCTGACCTTTGACCACAGGGCGGTGGATGGCGCTCCTGCCGCAAGGTTCTTGCAGGACCTTAAAACCAATTTGGAGAACTTCAGCGTATTCTTAGCAAAATAAGTTAAAAGGGAAAGGTGAAAAGGAATGATATATGATCTCATTGTGATAGGTGGTGGGCCGGCAGGCTATTTGGGTGCCGAAAGGGCAGGCCATGCTGGCCTTAAAACGCTTCTTATTGAGGAAAGGTTCTTGGGCGGCGTCTGTCTGAACGAAGGGTGCATTCCATCCAAGACGCTGCTTCATTCGGCTAAAATATACGATTATGCAAGGTTTGGCGAAAAGTACGGCGTTACAGCCAAGGACGTGCTTTTGGATCATGGTACTGTAATAGCCAGAAAGAACAAGGTGGTTAAGACGCTGGTGGCGGGCATACGCTCCCAGCTCAAGGCCAACCACGTGGACATAGTGGAAGGCCATGCATGTATAGGTTCCAGGACAACCGAGGGCTATACCGTAAAGGTGGGCAGCGATACTTTCATTGGCAGAAGGCTGCTAATTGCCACGGGATCGGTGCCCGTCATTCCGCCAATACCGGGTGCAAGGGAAGGGGTGGAGAGGGGATACGTCCTTACCAACCGGGAGATACTCGATATACCACAGGTGCCTGACTCCTTGGTCATCATAGGAGGTGGGGTAATAGGCCTGGAAATGGCCTCATACTTCAATTCGGCCGGAAGCAAGGTGACCATCATCGAGATGCTGGAACACATCGGAGGCAGCATAGATGGGGAGATTTCGCAGATCCTGCTCAAAAATTATCAAAAGAAGGGAATAGAGTTTAAGCTCAATTCCAGAGTGGTGGAGATACGTGAAGGGGCTGTGGTTTACGAGCGCGATGGCAAGAGGGAGGTCGTTGAGGCTGACAAGGTGTTGATGAGCGTGGGGCGAAGGCCGGCCGTTGAAGGAATAGGCCTGGAGAATATCGGCGTCGAGGTTGAAAAGGGTGCCATAAAGGTCGACGACAGGGGAAAGACCAACGTGCCGGAAGTGTACGCTGCTGGCGACGTGAACGGCCGTTATATGCTGGCTCACACGGCCTACAGGGAGGCAGAGGTCTGCGTAAACAACATGCTGGGAAAGAAGGACATAGTACGCTATAACGCCATACCGTCCGTGATATACACCAACCCCGAGGTCGTTTCGGTGGGCGAGACCGAGGAGAGCGCAAAGCGGAAAGGCATAGACTTTGAAGTTGCCAAGGTTTCTATGCGGTATAGCGGCAGGTACGTGGCCGAGAATGAAGGAGGAGACGGAATATGTAAGGTGCTCATCAATAAGAAGTACAGGAACGTGATTGGCGTACACATGATAGGCAATTATTCTTCTGAGATCATCTACGGCGCTGGCTTGATGATAGAAGCCGAGATGCGCGTAAAAGACATAAAAGAGCTGGTGTTCCCCCATCCAACGGTGTCGGAGGTCATAAGGGAATGCATCTTTCAATTTAAAGATTGAGAAGGGAGAGGTTTAAATGCCCAAGCAGCTTTTTGTAAATCCAGACGAAGTGAGGAAAAGCGGGTGGATCAAATTTCAGGATATACCCGTAAATCAATATAATAAGACCATTGAAGAAGAGAAAGCCAACTACACTGTTGAGGATTTCGTGCGGATTTATAGGGATATGGTCATCATCCGCGAGTTTGAGACCTTGCTTCAATTAGTTAAGACTACAGGGGAGTATAACGGTGTTTCTTATGATTATCCCGGCCCGGCGCACCTTTCCATTGGCCAAGAGGCGGCAGCGGTGGGCCAGGCATTTCATCTGGACAAGGACGATTTCATATTTGGTTCGCACAGGAGCCATGGAGAGATCATAGCCAAGGGGCTTTCGGCCATAGAGAAGATGGCGGATGATGAACTGATGGACATAATGAAAAAGTTCTGGGATGGCAGGATACTCAAGGTAGTAGAGGAAAGCAAGAGGGATTATAGTAGCGTAAAGGAGCTGGCTATGGACTTCCTGCTGTATGGCGCACTGGCCGAGATATTTGGACGGGAGACCGGCTTTAACAAAGGGCTGGGCGGTTCCATGCATGCTTTCTTTACGCCTTTTGGCATTTATCCCAACAATGCCATCGTGGGCGGCTCGGCGGGCATCGCCATGGGAGCGGCGTTGTTTAAAAAGGTTAACCGCAAAAAGGGCATAGTAATAGCCAACATAGGCGATGGCTCCATGGGATGTGGTCCGGTATGGGAGGCCATGAACATGGCGGCCATGGATCAGTTCAAGTATCTGTGGGAGGAAGGTTATAGGGGTGGACTGCCCATAATATTCAATTTCTTCAATAACCACTACGGCATGGGCGGTCAAACCTGTGGCGAGACCATGGCTTATCAGATGTTGGCCAGAGTGGGCGCCGGCATAAATCCAGAGCAAATGCATGCCGAGAGGGTGGATGGATACAATCCCCTGGCGGTCATAGATGCCATCAAGAGGAAGAAGCAACTCTTGCTGGAGAACAAAGGGCCGGTGCTGTTGGACGTGGTCACATATAGGTTCTGCGGCCACTCACCTTCCGATGCTTCCACTTATAGGACTAGCGAAGAGGTGGAGATATGGAAGCGGCATGATTCAATAGTGACTTATAGGAAACAGATTATCGATGCTGGTATAGCTACACAGGAGCAACTGGATGCCATTTTGGATGATGTGAAGCAGCGCCTCGATAGGATTTACAGGTTGGCCATAGATGATGAGAAATCCCCCAGGATGAACCTCGTGGCAAATCCCGATGCCATAGCTAGCGTGATGTTTTCCAATCAAAGGATAGAAAAGATGGAGGACAGGGAATGCGAGGTCTTAATCCCCAAGGAAGAGAATCCGAGGGTGCAGCAAATAAAGAAAAAGGTAAGGGTAGCTATTCAAGATGGGAAGCCGGTTCCCAAGAGCAGGGTCTATCAGCTCCGTGACGCTATATTTGAGGCAATCTTGGATAAGTTCTACGTTGACCCGACCTTAATCGCATACGGAGAGGATAATCGCGACTGGGGCGGGGCCTTTGCGGTGTACCGGGGGCTGACCGAGTCTTTGCCCTATCACAGGCTGTTTAACGCGCCCATATCCGAGGCTGCCATTGTGGCTTCTGCGGTGGGGTATGCCATGTGCGGAGGCAGGGTGGTGGTTGAGTTGATGTACGCCGATTTCATGGGAAGAGCGGGAGATGAGATATTCAACCAGCTGGCAAAGTGGCAGGCCATGAGCGCGGGGCTTTTGAAGATGCCGGTGGTGCTAAGGGTATCGGTAGGTTCCAAATACGGGGCTCAGCACTCGCAGGACTGGACCTCCCTTGTGGCTCATATACCTGGCCTTAAGGTGGTCTTCCCAGCAACGCCTTATGATGCCAAAGGCCTCATGAACAGCGCTTTGATGGGAACCGATCCTGTGGTGTTCTTTGAGAGCCAGAGGATATACGATGTGGGTGAGATGTTCCATCCGGGAGGCGTGCCTGAAGGATATTATGAGGTACCCATTGGCGAGCCTGATATAAAGAAAGAGGGTAAAGATATCACCATCCTGACGGCAGGAGCAATGCTGTACAGGGCACTGGAGGCAGCCAAGATTTTGGAGACCAAGTACGGAATGTCAGCTGAGATCATTGATGCGAGAAGTATCGTGCCCTTTAACTATGAGAAGGTGATCGAATCGGTTAAGAAGACCGGCAAGATAGTCATTACCGGCGATGCCTGCGAAAGATCTTCTTACCTCAAAGAGTTTGCTCAGAATATCACCGAGCTGGCCTTCGATTATCTGGATGCGCCTCCAGTGGTGGTGGGAGCTAGAAACTGGATCACTCCTGCCCATGAGCTGGAGAGGTTCTTCTTCCCGCAACCTGAGTGGATAATCGATGCCATCCATGAAAAGATAGTGCCCCTTAAAGGGCACGTGCCCAGCAACAACTTTACTGCCAATGAGCAGCTGCGCAGAGCTCGTTTAGGAGTGTGAAGCAGAGGCCTCTGATGGTTTTAATGAAAGGCGAGCTTGTATGCTGACCGGCAATTTGTTACAATATAGTCATTGAGATGAACGGTAAAGGAAGGGATAGCGTTGTTAAAAGAGGCATTGAAGGATTTAGAGATGATATCCAAAGCGGTGGGGATTTATCCTGATCTGGTGCAGGGTGGAGGCGGCAATACGTCGGTTAAAATAGACCAGGAGCTCATGGCCATTAAGGCGTCGGGTTATAGGCTAGATCAGGTGACCGAGAGGGATGGGTTTGCCATAGTCAATTACCGAAACATTGTAGAGTACTTCAATACCGCCGATATAGCATCCGATGTGGATTATGAAAAGGTAGGGGCTGACCTGTTGAAGCAGAATACCGTACAGTTGGAGGGGTATAAGGCTTTAAGGCCATCGGTTGAGACGGGCTTCCACTCGATACTCAAAAAATATGTCGTTCATACCCATCCTGTTTATGCCAATATACTTTGCTGCGCTAAAGAGGGCGAGCAGCTTATAGAGGATATCTTCAATTCAAAAGGGTTGCACTGCGTGTGGATCTCTTATATCATGCCAGGGTTTCGGTTGACCCTGAAGATAAAGGATATCATTCAGAAGTACGTGAATGAGCATGGCGCATTCCCGCAGGTGATGTTCATGCAAAACCATGGCCTCATAGTGACAGCGGATGATGCTCGGGAATGCATAGATCTCCATGAAACGGTCAATGGCATGATAAAGGATTATTTCCATATTTCTGCGCCCTATCCCGAAATAAAGCTGGAGAAGGTGGATGATTCCGAATTTATCGGTAGGACGGAATTTGTGCGGGATTTTATCAAGAGCAATCCCGTAGACATGGAATTTTTCAAGAAGGCGCTGTATCCTGACCAGATAGTCTACCTTGACCATGAGCAGATAGCCGTGGATGGGACCGATAATAAGATCAATATAGATACCCGTACAGGAGAGGTGGTGTACAAGGCTGGATACATCGAAGCCAGGACCATGGAGGAGACTTTGACCGCTTGCCTCTATGTCGTACACCATATACGGCAAAACGGCCTTGAAGTTAAAGCGATGGCTGAGGAAGAGATCTATAGGATAAAGAATTGGGGTGCGGAAAAATACAGGAAGAAGATGGTCAGCGAGGCAAAATAAGGGGGATATAATCCCCCTTATTTTATGCTTATTTGCGAAGCTTTGTTTTGAATCTACCTTCTTTAATAAATTTAAAACTAGTTTATCTATTTTATCTATGCGCTATTCTAGAGAAAAAACCTCTTTTGATGTCAAGGGAGACCAAGTCTTTGCTGAATACCCACTTTGGTATCTGGTATATTGCTATATAAAAGGCCGTAGCCAGCAAAACGCTCCACATTACATCCTTAATGGAGTGCTGTTTTATAAGCACTGTAGAAGCGCTTATGATTATCATGCATATGAAGGATGCTAGCCGCCAATGCCTTTTTTCTCTAAATTGGTGGCAGTTGACCAGGGCCACGTGTACTGCTATCGAGTTGAAGACATGGATGCTGGGCGCCACGTTGGTAGGGGTATCAGTGGCGTATATGTACTTTATCATCCTTGAGAATACATCGTTTTCGGTGATGATTGGCCTCAAGTTCTGCCCGTTGGGGAATAAGAGATACAGCACATAGCACAGATACATGCCCCCAAACATATATAGGCACAGCTTGTAGAAATCCTTTTTGGATACCACCGCCAGGTACAGAAATCCAAGAGCCATGTATATAAACCAGAAGAGGTAGGGTACCACAAAGTATTTTACAAATGGTATGTAATCATCAATCGGCGAATACATATAGTATTTAGGTCGTACGGTGCGCTCGCAATATTGAAACCATATCTGGGCAAATCCATAAAGCGACACCAGCGAAAGATGTTTGTACTTCCATATTAGTTCTTTTAACTCGCCATTCGATTTTAGAGTTTGAAGCCTCATCATTTGCGAAAAACCTCCCAGCCTTTTGTCCAAAGCAAGCCCTACTGTTTTCTTACATGATTATACTAAAAAATCTATGGTATTTATCTTAAGAATTTATTAAGATTTGCCCATCAGATTCTAACCCATAAGATTCTAACTTTTGTGTAAGGCTTTGTAGACAACAAAAATAAATATGCCGGCAAGCGTATACTAGCAAACAGGAGAAACCTGCAATAAAACCACAGGCGTAAAAGTGGCAGAGAATTTCCAAAAATTTTATATATTTCTCATAGACTTAATTCTAATGTTTTGTTAAACTAATAGTGAAAATGTAACTCTAACGTTTGTGAGGGGGATGAATATATTGGGTGACGTAATTCTCAAAGTAAGCGGTTTAAAGAAGAATTACGGCAAAGTTGAGGCCTTAAAAGGGATTGATTTTGAAGTGAAAAAGGGTGAAATATTTGCTTTAATTGGGCCCAATGGCGCGGGTAAGACTACCACCCTCCGGATTGTGGCCACCCTTCTTACGCCTACCGATGGAAAGGTCGAATTCATGGGCTATGATTTGAAAAAGAATCCCGACAAGATAAGGGAGGGGATTACCTATCTCCCGGAGGAAGCCGGGGCATATAAAAATCTTACCGGGCTTGATTATCTTAAATTCATGGCAAGCTTTTATGCCGAAAGTCCGAGAGATGTAGATATATACATTGAAAGGGCCATGAGCATTATAGGCTTTAAAGACAGGTTAAAAGACAAAGTGGGCACGTACAGCAAAGGTATGATCAGAAAGCTCCTGTTGGCCAGGGCGCTCATGACCAAGCCCAAACTTGCCATACTCGATGAACCCACTTCTGGGCTGGATGTAATTAACTCCCTGGAGGTAAGGGAAGTCATAAAGGAATTTGTAAAGGAAGGAGTTTCGGTGCTTCTTTCATCCCATAACATGCTGGAGATCGATTTTCTGTCAGACAGGGTGGCAATTATTGACAAAGGCAGAATATTGGAAATTGGAGAGCCTAAGGCGTTGAAGCAAAAATATTCTGCAGAAAATCTGGAAGAGGTGTTTAGGAGGCTGGTACAATGAGAAAGTTTTTAAACTTATTGAAAAAAGAAATAAAGGAATTGATAACCTTGCAGCTGGTCATTTCCTTGCTGTTTACCGTGACGCTGTTCTATTTCATAGGATCTATCGTCCAGTCAGAAGTGAAGAAGATAGAAGAGAAACGGGGAATATATGTGTTAAATTTGGATGATTCCCAGGAATCTAAAATTCTTCTTGATGGCTTGTCGCATGCTGGCTTTGAAGTAAACATTTTAGACGAAGAAGATAAAGATAAAGCTATAGAATATGCTAAAAACAGCGATATAAATTTGCTCATCGTTATCCCTGAGGGTTTTGGCCAAGCGGCATCTGAATTCCAGTTTAAGGATATAGAAGCCTACTCCTTTATCCGCAGTTTTTCTATGGGCGGTTCGGTAAACGCTGCGGTAGTAGATCAGGTAATCTCCCAGATAAACGAAATTATTTCAAATAACTTTTTGAAGGCCAATTTCCCAGACCTCAATCCGGAAGATATAAAAAATCCCATACAGAGCAAGGGGTTCGTTGTGGTAAAAGACGTTGTGGCCGAGGGGTCGGCTTCCGAGGTTAGCAGCATCGTATACTCGCAATCCATATTCATTCCTGTCATTCTGATGATGGTCATCGTATTTTCTTCCCAGATGGTATTGTCAGCCATGGCAATGGAAAAGCAGGATAAAACTTTGGAGACTCTGCTTACTGTACCTGTAAGCAGAAAGCAAATAGCCATTGCCAAAATGGTGGCATCGGGTTTGGTGGGATTGCTCTCTGCGGTGATATATATGTTGGGCTTCAGGTATTATATGAATGGCCTGATGGGGGACATTACCACAAGCAACCAGCTGAATGACCTCATACAGAGGTTGGGACTACAGTATACTTCGGCAGATTATGCTTTGCTGGGTATATCCATCTTCTTTGCTATACTGTGTGCGCTGGGCCTAACTATCATTTTGGGGGTAATGGTAGAAAACTTAAAGAGCGCTCAGACCATGATACTGCCCCTCACCTTTCTGGTGATGCTCCCGTATTTTATCTCCATGTTTTCGGATATAAACTCTTTGTCTCTGCCCATTAGGGTTTTGGTGATGCTTATACCCTTTAGCCATCCCTTTATAGCATCGCAGAACATACTTCTCAGAAACTACGATGTGGTGTTTTACGGCATCGCTTATATGTTGGTCGTCTTCGTAATTTTGATATTCATATGCGGCAGGATATTTTCTACAGATAAAGTATTAACTATGAAATTAAGATTTGGTAAAAAGAATTTGCTAGATAGATAAATTAAAAATTACAAAAGGAAGGAATAATAAGCAGCAGGGAAGATGAGTTTGGTCATAGCAAGGAAGGAGGAATGCCATGAACATCGTACTGCTCGGTCCACCTGGCAGTGGCAAAGGGACGCAGGGACAGTTGCTGGCACAAACTTTTGGTTTGGTTCAATTGTCTACCGGAGATTTGTTTCGCCAGATACTGCAGGATCCCAGCCATCCTTTGTATGATAGTTTACAGGTCATTAAAGAAGGTAAACTGGTGTCTGATGAAATTGTAAATGCCGTGGTAGAAGACGCATTGATAAAGCTAAAGGACGCAAAAGGCGTAATATTTGACGGTTTTCCTAGAACCGTTGCCCAGGCAGAGGCGCTAGATAGAATGCTGAATTCGATGGGCAAAAAAGTTGAGGTAGTGCTTGATTTCGACGTAACGAAGGATGTGCTTTTGCACAGGTTGTTGGGCAGGAGAGTTTGCAGTAGTTGTAAGAGGGTGTTTCATATAAAGCAAGGATATACAGAGTGTCCTGAATGCCAAGGACAGCTAACTATAAGGGAAGATGATAACGAGGAAGTAATAATTAAGCGATTTGGTGAATATAACCAAAAAAGCGCTGGTGTTAAAGAGTATTATCTCAATGCCGACTGTGCTTACATACGCCTGTTTGTGGATGACCCTGATATTTCCGCTGAAGAGGTAAATAAATGGATAATCCAAGAGCTGAGCAAAAGGGGGCTAGTGCAATAAGGAGAAATGACAAATGAGAGTCTTTGCAATTGGTGACCTTCACTTATCGGAAGCCAATCCCAAACCTATGGATGTTTTTGGGGAGCATTGGTTCCAGCACTGGGAGAGGATAAAGAGCAATTGGATAAACAAGGTGGGAGAACAGGATGTAGTGCTCATCCCCGGCGATATAAGCTGGGCTATGAAGTTAGAGGAGGCAAAACCAGATTTGGATAGCATTGGGCAGCTGCCCGGACGAAAGGTCATAATACGGGGGAACCACGATTACTGGTGGTCTTCCATATCTAAAGTGAGGAAGATGCTTCCCTATAATATGTTTGCCATACAGAATGATAACGTGGTTATCGATGATATTGCCTTTTGCGGTACCAGGGGATGGGCGGTCTTGGAAGGGCGGGAAGGAACGCAGCATGACATCAAGATATTTAACAGGGAACTTAATAGGCTTAAATTATCGCTGGACAGCGCCAGGGATGCCAGAGAAATAGTGGTGATGCTTCATTATCCTCCTTTTGACGAGATGGGAAATGAAAATGACATGGCCAAGCTGATTCGAAAATATCCCGTGAAACACGTGGTATTTGGCCATCTCCATGGTGCAAGCTTAAACAGCGTGGTAGAGGGAGAGATAAATGGCATTACCTATCATCTGGTCTCTTGCGACTATTTGAATTTTGACCTCAAACTGATAATGGAAAGATGAGAAATGGGGAGCCGTGAGCTCCCCATATTATATTGATGTTTATGATGTTTATATAAAATATTAAGTATACGAAAATAATATGTAACATTTTTGTAATATTTTAGGAATTTGCGGTTACACCCCTCTATAGGGAAATTGTCGAAATTTGAGATGAAAGTGGACAAGGTATATAATTTGATTAAAGGGGAGAAGGGGGGTGAACCGTGTGCCTAAAAGGACGATTTGTCTTTTGTGTTTGGCTTTTGCTCTTGTAGTGGGATTATTAGCCTTTGTTTTTCCCGCAAGGGCGCATGCTCAGGGAACTTTGCTCAAGTTGGGTAGCAGAGGGCCTGAGGTTGAGATGTTGCAGCAAGCGTTAATAAAACAAGGTTTTCTATCGGGAAAAGCCGATGGGATATTTGGGCCTGTAACCCGGGCAGCTGTGATAGCCTTCCAGAAGGCCAAGGGGCTGGCTCCCGATGGCATTGTTGGCCCCAAGACTTTAAACGCGCTGTATGGCAGTGCGGCTTCTTCAGGAGGCAGTTCTTCTGATAAACAGTCCAACAGAGGGGCGACCATATCGAGGACTTTAAGGTTAGGGGATAGAGGCCAGGACGTAGCAATTCTTCAGGACCTGTTGAACAGGCTCGGCTTTAACTGCGGAAAGGTCGATGGGATATTTGGTGCCGCTACTCATGCCGCTGTTGTGGCATTTCAAAAGAAAAATAGCTTGACACCTGATGGCATCGTCGGCCCTAAGACGCTAGCAGCGCTACTCAACCGGGATGCCTCTACGGAAGAAAATCGTTTCCCAAGTTTGCCTGAAGAAGAGCCCAGCAGAGGTGCCGATATTTCGAGGACATTGCGGCTGGGCGACAGGGGAGAAGACGTAGCCATTTTGCAGAAGCGGTTAAATGAGCTTAACTTTAACTGCGGTAAAGCGGATGGCATTTTCGGCCTTGCTACTTTAAATGCCGTAAAGGCGTTTCAAAAAGCCAACGGACTTACGGTCGATGGCATCGTAGGGAAGGCTACCATCGCCAAGCTGTACAGCTCCGACGTGGTGACGGGCGATAAACAAGCTGGTCAAGGTGACGCCTCGCATGATGCAAAAGCCGATGAGATTATAGCTTTTGCTATGGGGTACATAGGCAGACCTTATGTGTATGGCGCTTCCGGCCCTGATTCATTTGACTGTTCGGGCTTTACTACTTTCGTATACGGGCATTTCGGCATTTCCCTTAAGCGAACAGCCTGGGACCAGGGCAATGATTCCAGCTTTGCCAGGCTATCGCAGCAGCAGCTTAGCAAGGGAGATCTGGTGTTTTTTGATACCAGCACGTCGAGCAATACCAGATATCATGTTGGAATATATATAGGGGGCGGTCAGTTTATCCACGCATCTTCAGCTGCAGGAGAGGTTAGAATTGATACGCTGAGCTCAGGGTATTATCAACAGAGTTTTAAATGGGGGCTAAGAGTGCTGGATTAACCAGGGGAAAACAACAAGAAGCAGGCTACGGGAAAAAGGCTGTAGCCTGCTTTTTATTTATAATGAAGAGCTAGCAGCTTTAAGCTTTGTCATGTGTGCCCGGTTTTTCAATCAAATGCTTCCAGTAACGTACCGGCATGAACTGTCGCTGGAGCCGCGGGTTGATCCTGCTTTGTATGGCGATGTTTTGAAAGTATTCCTTCCAAAGGGTTTGATAGTCAAACTCTTCCTCGTCCAAGGGAAGGGCTCCACTCAATTCGAAGGGCACGATTATATATTGTCCCTGGCTGTAAAAGGCGGCTATTTTTCTCTTTAAATCGTGTATTATCCAATCATGAGCCGACATGCGCCTTTTAAAATGGGGAACAATTATGCCTAAAATGTTAAAGTCGGGTTCGATAGGGGCGTAAAATATCCCATTTTTGAGCAGCCGGAAGCGCACCAATCCCAGCATTTTTCCCGCTTCTTGGCTCACCTTTTTATGCAAGGCGTGAACCCTAAAGACATACGGGTCTGCCAGAGCCGAATCGACGCTTTTACCCAGCTTAAAGCCCAGTTTGAGGTATCGGTATATGGCTGTTGCAGCATCCGGCGATTCCGAAAGAAAGGCGTACAGCACCTTTTTGGCTGCTGCAAGGGATATCTTGTGTACTATAGCGCTGTATACGCGCTCCGCCTTTTCTTGATCTGCCTTTATGTACACGTGTTGAATAAACAGGTTGTCCTGTATGCTGTCGGAGCTTAGGATTTTTTCGGGATTTTGGTGCCGGTAGTAGGCCTCGTATATGGCCGTTAATAGTCCCTCGAAGCTCCCGTCGTATATGTAATAAACCACCTTACATCTCCCCTGTTATGACGGTGTGGAAGTCCTGGGGTTGAAACAGGTGGGGGTAAAGCGAGGAAAAGGTCAGCTGCTCGCTTGATGGCTTTGCACCGCTTGACTGGCTGGATGAAGGCTTGAGCATTTGATACAGCGTCAGCTCATCTATATTCCTCTCGCCGTAGAATTTGCCGCGGCAGGTTATGAAATGGCGCGCCCTTTTGAGCACAACGCCGAAGCGCTTTAAGGTCTCAAAATCGATGGAGCTGTATCGCCTTGCCGCAATTATGCGCTTGGCAGAGCGTACGCCGATCCCAGGTACCCTCAGCAGCATTTCGTAATCAGCGCTGTTGACCTCCACCGGGAATAGGTGAAGGTTTCGAAGGGCCCAGGCCGATTTAGGATCAATCTCTGTATTGAGCAGCGGTTGGTTTTCGTCCAGCAGCTCATCTGCTTTGAAGCCATAGAACCTCAATAGCCAGTCTGCCTGGTAAAGACGGTGTTCCCGCATAAGAGGAGGACTGCTAATGGCCGGCAAGTTTGGGTGCTGAGTTACAGGCACATACGCCGAATAATATACCCTCTTCAAAGAAAATCGTTTATAGAGGCTTTCAGATAGCTTGAGTATCTTTAAATCATTGTCGGGGGTTGCTCCCACTATGAGCTGCGTAGTCTGGCCGGCGGGAACAAAAAGGGGAGTGCTTTTGTATAATTTTCTCTCTTCCCTTGTTTGAAGTATCTTGGAATGAATGAACTCCATGGGCCTGATGATGGAATCCCTGTTTTTTTGTGGTGCCAGCAGCTGAAGCCCTTGGCTGGAAGGAAGCTCAATGTTGACGCTCAAGCGGTCTACGTATTTGCCAGCTTCGGCTATCAGCAGCGGATCGGCGCCCGGGATGACTTTTAAGTGTATGTATCCGTTGAAGTGATATTGGTTTCGCAGCTTTTTTACCGTTGCAATCAAAAGCTCCATAGTGTAATCCGGATTTTTGTATACGGCCGAGCTTAAAAACAGCCCTTCGATGTAATTTCTCTTGTAGAAGTTTATGGTAAGCTGTGCCACTTCGTCGGGCGTGAATGTGGCCCGTGGCACATCGGCTGTGGCACGATTTACGCAGTACAGACAATTGAAGACACAGCGGTTGGTAAATAGTATCTTTAGCAAGGAGATGCACCGCCCGTCATCCGACCAGCTATGGCAAATCCCGGGCAGGCTGGCATTGCCCAGACCACCAGGCCTGTTTCGCCGTGAGCTTCCGCTGGATGAGCAGGATACGTCGTATTTGGCAGCTGCACCTAGGATCTTTAACTTCGTATGTAAATCCATGATGGAGGGCCTCCTGTTATTTGCTATTGACCGTGTGAGAAGATTTTATCATATTTTGGTTTATATTGCAAACATATGTTTGGGTCATGGTTTTAAAAAATTTTGCATTAAAATGTTTGACAAAGTACGAATTTTTGTGTTAAACTTTATGTTGCCATCAAGTAGAAGCTATCCACTTCTCACCTTCCGGCGCGAGAGGGCTGCCAGGAAGGTTGGTATGGCGGTAAAAGGGTAGTGTGTGAAGGTGCGCTATGGAGATGAGAGTGGGTAGTTTATGCCCGCTCTTTTGTTTTATTAAATTCGGGGGTGAACGAATATCAACAAAAAAGAATTATTGATTAATGAACAGATCAAGGACAGAGAGGTCAGGGTGATCAGCGAGACGGGTGAGCAGCTGGGCATCATGCCCATTGAAAAGGCATTGAGACTTGCCGAAGAGAGGCAGCTGGACTTGGTTAAGATAGCTCCCAAGGCCAATCCACCTGTGTGCAAGATTATGGATTACGGTAAATACCTGTTTGAAATGGCCAAGAAGGAAAAGGAGGCCCGTAAAAACCAGAAGGTCATCAACGTAAAGGAGATACGCCTGTCGGCTTCCATTGAAGACCATGACCTGGGGGTTAAAGCCAGAAACGCCGATAAGTTCCTGAAAGCAGGGGACAAGGTGAAGGTGACCATAAGGTTTAGGGGGAGAGAAATGGCTCACCCTGAGGTAGGTTACGAAGTTATGGAGAAATTTGTATCCATGCTGACGGTGGAAGCTGTGGTAGAGCGCAAGCCCACGTTGGAAGGTAACCACATGATTATGGTACTGGCGCCAAAAGCGTGATTGCGGGCATTGATGGCAGCCAAACAGTAAACAAGGATAAAGCACTGAGAGGAGGAATAAACAATGCCTAAAATTAAGACACATCGTGGAGCAGCCAAGAGATTTCGATTGACAAAAAGTGGCAAGGTAAAGAGGGCTAAGGCGTTCAAGAGCCATCTGCTTACCAAAAAGTCCTCCAAGAGAAAGAGGAATTTGAGAAAAGCTACTTACGTTGCGGCTGTTGAAGCAAAGAAAATAAAGCAGCTGATTCCGTATAAATAAGGCAGTAAAGGAGGGTGTGTTATGGCTAGGGTAAAGAAAGCGCTTAATGCAAGGAAGAAGCATAAGAAGATATTAAAGCTTGCAAAGGGATATTATGGCGCCAAAAGCAGGCAGTTTAGAGCCGCCAATCAGGCAGTGATGAAAGCGCTGGCGTACGCGTATGTTGGCAGGAAGCTAAGGAAGAGGGACTTCCGCAAATTGTGGATTGCCAGGATCAATGCGGCAGCAAGGCAAAATGGCTTGAGCTACAGCCGATTCATAAACGGCCTGCGCAAGGCAGGGATTCAGATAGACAGAAAGATACTGGCGGAGATGGCTGTCAACGATGCAAATGGATTTGCCCAACTAGTCAACATAGCAAAAGAAAAGCTGCATGCATAAGCTTATACCGCAAATGAGATGTTAAGATTTAAAAAGGCCTCATTCAATGAGGTCTTTATGCTTTTTAAGAGGGCTTTATATTTTTTTTGTCGAAATATCAGGCTAAAAAATTGATTTAAAGAGCAAGTTGAGCTATTTATTATAGAAAAGGAGCCCAAAATGTAGCTCTAATTATTAAGCAGCCATTTTATTTGAGGGTTGTTAGGGTGAAACTGCAAAACTGCGTATAAGCCTAAACCTGCAATTGGCAATCTTAAGGACTGGAGGTTAAAATTTTTGGATAAAATGATGAGCAGAAGGGCTATAAGGCTTTTACCAACTCAGGTCTTGGTTTTGGGGTTTGCCTCTATGATCATAATCGGCGCATTATTGCTTTCTCTCCCCGTAGCTTCCAGCACGGGGGAAAGTATAGGCTTTCTCAATGCCCTGTTTGAGGCCACTTCGGCGGTGTGCGTTACCGGCCTTATGGTGGTGGATACCGCTGATGACTTGAGCCTGTTTGGCCAGCTGGTCATAATTACCCTTATTCAAATAGGCGGTTTGGGCTTTATGACCATGGCCACCATGGTATTTTTACTTTTGGGCAAGCGAATCACCTTAAGGGAAAGGGTGATGATACAGGAAGCCCTCAATGAATCTAAATTACAGGGCGTTGTGCGCTTGACCAGGAATATAGTTGGCATGACTTTCCTTATTGAAGGAATCGGTGCTTTAATTCTTGCATTGCGGTTTGTACCGATGTATGGCTGGACAAAAGGGCTGTATTTTAGCATATTTCACGCCATTTCGGCCTTTTGCAATGCGGGTTTTGACCTCATGGGAGGATACAGGAATTTTACAGGATTTACTGATGATTTTATCGTCAATTTTGCAATGATGGGCTTGATCATTTGTGGAGGGCTCGGCTTTTCAGTGCTGCTTGATATTTGTAGAAATAGGCGTTTTAAAAAGTGGTCATTGCATACAAAGGTGGTTGTGTGCGTTACCGCCGCTCTGATTGGGGCAGGGGCTCTTTTCTTTTTTATTGTAGAGTTTAACAACCCTGCTACGCTGGGCGGCCAAAATTGGAAGGGCAAGGTCCTAGGAGCGCTATTTCAATCGGTGACTGCCAGAACTGCAGGTTTCTATACAATTGATCAGGACTCCCTCACCGATGCGTCGAAATTTATGACCATCATCCTGATGTTTATAGGCGCTTCGCCTGCGGGCACGGGAGGAGGAATCAAGACTACCACTGCCAGCGTGATCTTGCTCGCAGTGCTCAACGTGATTAGAGGTAGGCATGATGTGGAGGTTTTTGGCAGAAGGATTTCTTATGCCATTGTCAACAGGGCGCTGGCCATAACGGTGATAAGCTTTATCATGCTGGTCAGCATCACCATGGTATTATCGTTGGTTGAACCCTATGAGTTTGTTGATGTGCTTTTTGAGACGGCTTCTGCCCTGGGAACGGTGGGGCTGGCCACATTCAATAATGCTGATCTAAGCGGTATCAGCAAAATGTTCATCATCATGACCATGTTTGCGGGGAGGGTAGGGCCGTTGACGCTGACGTTGGCTTTAGCAAAGAGAATGGCAGGCGATACCGGCAATGTGAAATACCCTGAAGGCAAGCTAATGGTGGGTTAAAAGGAGGAGTTATTATGAAGAAACAGTTTGCCGTCATTGGAATAGGGCGTTTTGGTTCCAGCGTTGCCAAAACCCTATGCGCCCTGGGCCATGAGGTCCTTGCCATTGATAAGGATCAGGATAGGATACAGGATATAGCCGATTACGTTACTCATGCCGTGCAGGCGGATGCTACAGATGAGGAAACACTGAAATCGCTTGGTATGAGGAATTTTGATGCCGTTGTGATTTCCATAGGAGATGACATACAGGCCAGCATAATGATTGCACTGATGTGCAAGGAAATGGGGGTCAAGTTTGTGGTAGGAAAGGCACAAAATGACCTCCATGCCAAAGTGCTGTACAAAATTGGAGTTGATAAAGTGATATTCCCCGAAAGGGACATGGGCATTAAGATAGCGCACCATTTGGCGTCAACCAATATAATTGATTATATTGAACTGGCATCTGATTATAGCCTGATAGAGATTACCGCCCTTCCCGAATGGATTGGGAAATCGCTCAAGCAGATCAATATGAGGGTCGTGTATGGCCTGAATGTTGTGGCCATAAAGCGCGGAGAGGATGTGCTGATATCACCAAAGGGCGAGGATGTCATCCATGAAGGGGATGTTTTGGTAACCATTGGCAGGAATGACCACATAAAAAGGCTGGAAGATAAAGCGCAGGGATAAAGGGGCGTGGTAGGTTTGCAGGAGTACATCACCAGCCCGCATAACCCTTCCATCAAGCGTATCAAAATGCTTCACCATAAGAAATACAGGGATGTCTACCGGCAGTATTTGGTCGAAGGGGTTAAAATGGTAAAGGAGGCGGTGGAGCAGGGGGAAAGCATCTGGGCTTTGGTGGCAGCACGGGGTTTTGATTTGTTGGGTTTTAAA
Source organism: Caldicoprobacter sp. (assembly GCF_047459465.1). NCBI lineage: Bacteria > Bacillati > Bacillota > Clostridia > Caldicoprobacterales > Caldicoprobacteraceae > Caldicoprobacter > Caldicoprobacter sp. The sequence goes on from NZ_VSCO01000019.1 coordinate 19,373, forward strand.
GAGCAGCTGGATGTGGATATGGACGGACTGAAGGTATTAAGGGTGGAGGACAAACTGTTTTCAAGCATCAGCGATACCCAGACCCCCCAGGGGATCATGGCGGTTGTAAATAAAAAGGAATATAGCCTTGAAGGGCTATTCAGCAAGCCTTCATTTTTCATAGCGGTTTTGGACCAGATAAGGGACCCCGGCAATCTGGGTACCATCATAAGGACATTGGATGCTGCCGGAGGAGATGGGGCAGTCTTGCTTAAAGGCTGCACCGATCCTTATAGCCCTAAAGTAGTACGATCCACCATGGGTTCGATATTCCGGGTGCCCATATATGAGGTGGATGATCATATAGCTTTTTTCAAGGCTCTTATACAAGCCAAGGTCCATATACTGGTCAGCCACCTGCACGGTTCCAACCTCTTTGAATGGCCTGGGGGCTATGATAAAATAGCCCTGGTGATAGGCAATGAATCGGAAGGCGTTCGCCAGGAAATATGCAGGTTTGCTTCCTCGCTGGTAAAGATACCCATGCCAGGGAGTGCCGAATCCCTCAACGCTTCGGTGGCGGCAGGTATACTGATATACGAGGTATTGCGCAAGTCAAGGCAATTGGGGCCTTGAATTTCCTTGAATCTACGAGGGGCATATGATATAATTAGCCTAAGAAAGCCCGTTAAAGGAGATGGGACCAGTGAGGCTG
>NZ_VSCO01000140.1:0-4580 GCF_047459465.1 Caldicoprobacter sp.
CCTGGTATACCTGGTAAGCGCTATACGCGCTGCTTCAATCTGATTGCTGGTAATCCAGCCAGGCTCTAGGGCCTGAAGACCATACTCTCCATAAGTAATGGTATTGCCCTTGGTGGCTTTCCCCTTCATCCTTCCACGCTGCTGCTTGCGATACTTTACTCTCTTAGGCATTAACATTGGTATTTCCCCCTTTTACTTTTGGTAAGTCTCCGTTCTTGGCTTTTGGGAGAACGTCTCCTTTATAGATCCATACCTTCACGCCAATACGTCCATATGTGGTATGGGCCTCTGCAAATCCGTAATCGATATCAGCCCTCAATGTCTGTAGAGGTATGGTCCCCTCATGGTATCTTTCACTTCTTGCAATTTCTGCGCCGCCCAAACGGCCGGACACCATCGTCTTTATACCCTTGGCCCCCGCTTTCATGGCCCGTGAAATGGCCTGCTTCATAGCACGTCTGAAGGAAATCCTCTTCTCGATCTGGGCAGCGATGTTCTCCGCCACCAGCTGGGCATCTAGCTCGGGCACCTTTATCTCTATGATGTTGATTATAACGCTCTTTTTAGTAAACTTCTCCAGCTCGTTTTTCAAAGCCTCTATGGCGGCCCCGCCTTTCCCTATGACAATCCCTGGCTTGGCGGTATGGATATTAATGCTAATTTTGTTGGCAGCCCTTTCAATCTGAATCCTTGAAATGCCGGCTGTATAGAGCTTATTCTTAATTAACTCCCTTATCTTTACATCCTCTATGAGGGTATCTGCAAACTGTTTTTTCGGAACAATCCATTTAGCGTCCCAATCCTTTATGATACCAACCCTCAACCCATGGGGGTGTACTTTTTGACCCACGAAATTATCCCTCCCTACTTGTTGATCTCGTCTAGCACGACGGTAATATGGCTGGTCCTCTTGCGGATTATATAAGCCATACCTCTTGCGCGCGGCCTAATTCTCTTCAGAGTAGGACCTTGATCAGCATATATTTCAGCCACATACAGATTGTCCTGGCTCATGTTCATATTGTTCTCGGCATTAGCGATAGCAGATTTCAACACCTTCATGACCGGTTTTGCAGCAGCTCGTGGTGTATTGGCCAGTATAGCCAAGGCCTCGTTGACCGTTTTGCCACGGATCAAATCTATTACCGCTCTCACCTTTCTGGGGGACATCCTGATGTATCTCGCAATCGCCCTGGGACGCGTATCCTTGTTTTGTTCGCGAGCTTTCGCCTTTTCCCTGATCCTGGTAGCCATGTGTACCGCCTCCTTTCATTAAATGGTCACAATGTTTACTTCAGTGACGTGGATTTTTCGGTATGGTCACCGTGCCCTCTAAACGTTCTGGTAGGAGCAAACTCGCCCAGCTTGTGTCCCACCATTTCTTCTGTGATGTATATCGGAACGTGCTTACGCCCGTCATGTACCGCTATGGTATGGCCCACCATCTCGGGTATAATTGTAGAAGCCCTAGACCAGGTCTTGATAACCGACTTTTTGCCTGACTCATTCATAGCTCTAATCTTCTTAAGCAGACTTTCAGCTACAAAGGGACCTTTCTTCCTTGAACGACTCATACATTCGCCTCCCTTCATCCAACCAAACCGCGTTTAAACTAACGCCTGCGTTTAATAATATACTTATCAGATTCCTTATTCTTTTTCCTGGTCTTGTAACCCAGAGTGGGTTTACCCCATGGTGTAACAGGCGCTGGTCGTCCAATAGGTGCTTTGCCTTCGCCACCGCCATGAGGATGATCCACAGGGTTCATAGCAGAACCGCGTACCGTGGGTCGTATGCCCATATGGCGCTTACGGCCAGCCTTACCAATGGAGACGTTCTCATGATCCAGGTTTCCAACCTGTCCAATTGTAGCTCTGCAATCCAAATGTATCATCCTTATTTCCCCAGAGGGCAACCTGACATGGGCGTAATCCCCCTCTTTGGCCATAAGCTGAGCGGCTCCACCTGCAGCTCGCACCAGCTGCCCCCCACGGCCCGGATACAGCTCTATGTTATGGATTACGGTTCCTACGGGGATATTCCTTAAGGGCAAGGCGTTCCCCACCTTGATGTCGACATTCTCGCCCGACATCACAATGTCTCCTACTTTCAAGCCCATAGGAGCCAGGATATACCTTTTTTCTCCATCCTTGTAATGGAGCAAGGCTATGTTGGCGGTCCTGTTGGGATCATATTCGATGGCCGCCACTTTAGCGGGAACGTTGTCCTTGTCCCTCTTAAAATCTATTATTCTGTACTTCCTCTTTACTCCACCGCCCCTGTGCCTGACGGTTATTCGACCCTCATTATTCCTTCCCGAATGCTTTTTTAAAGGTACCACCAAAGACCTCTCGGGTTCCTTCTTTGTAATCTCTTCAAAGGTTAATACGCTCATGTTGCGCCTACCAGGGGAGGTTGGCTTATATACTTTTATACCCATGATTCCTTATCCCTCCTTATTGCGCCATTCCCTCAAAGAACGGGATTTCCTTGCTGTCTGGAGCAAGCTTTACAATGGCTTTCTTGTATGCAGGCGTCCTACCGACATGGACACCTACCCTCCTGAGCTTTCCCTTATAGCGCATGGTATTTACTTTTTCCACCTTAACGCCAAATATCTCTTCTATAGCCTTTTTGATCTCTATCTTATTGGCGTTTATGTCTACTATAAAGGTATATTTCCTCTGCTGCATCTGGTTGTAGCTCTTCTCAGTCAAAACCGGCCTTATGATTATGTCATGGGGATTCTTCATTATGCGTACACCTCCTCTATGCGGCGCACGGCATCCTGCGTAGCTATGAAAGTATCATAGTTGAGGATATCCAGCACGTTGAGAGTGTTTACATAAGCAAGCTTGGCATCTGGAATATTGCGTATGGCTCTCTGTACCACTTCATCCTTTTCTGCCAAAACCACCAAAGCCTTTCTATTGACCTTGAGGTTTTTCAACACCTTTGCCATTTCCTTGGTCTTGGGCTGTGATAGTTTGAGCGAGTCAAGCACGACAATTTCATTATTCATTACCTTGGAAGACAATGCGCTCTTCATGGCCAATCTGCGGATCTTCTTTGGCACCGTGTAGGAATAGTCCCTCGGCTTGGGAGCAAAGACTACACCACCCTTCCTCCATATGGGCGAACGAATGCTACCATGCCGTGCTCGACCGGTACCTTTTTGCCTCCAGGGCTTCCTTCCGCCCCCACGCACTTCCCCGCGGGTCAAAGCGGACTGCGTGCCCTGACGTTTATTGGCCAATTGCATCTTTACCACTTGATATATAGCAGCTTCGTTGACCTCCACTCCAAATACCCCATCATCCAGATAGATCTCACCTACAGGGGTGCCTTCCATGTTATACAAAGCTACGTTGGGCATAACTTCTCCTCCCTTCTAAAAAGCTCTTACCCCTATTTCTTTGCGGCCTGCTTCACGGTTTCCTTGATAATCAATAATGCACCCTTAGGACCCGGTACCGCTCCCTTTATCAGCATGAGGTTCTTCTCGGGATCTACTTTAATAACCTCCAGATTTTGAATGGTTACCCTTTCAACTCCCATCCTGCCGGGAAGCTTTTTGGTCTTCAGTACACGGCCCGGAAATGTGGCAGAACCCATGGATCCAGGGCCTCTGTGATATTTTGAACCGTGGCTCTCTGGCCCTCTGCTGTGATTCCACCTCTTTATGTTGCCGGTAAAACCTTTACCTTTTGTATAACCGGTCACGTCAACGCGATCGCCTTTTGAAAAGATATCAGCTTTTATCTCGCTTCCCACTTTATAGTCCTCAACATTTTCAAGCTTCAGTTCCCTTAAATACCTCTTGTATGGAACCTTCGCTTTATCAAAATGCCCTTTTAAAGGTTTATTCACAAGCCTTTGAGGTATATCCTCAAAGCCAACCTGAACAGCGCTATACCCGTCTTTTTCGGGAGTCTTTATCTGGGTAACAACGCAAGGACCTGCTTCCACTACAGTTACCGGTATCAGCGAGCCGTCTTCGGTAAACACCTGGGTCATCCCCAATTTCTTACCCAGAATCGCCTTCCTCATTCATCTCAACCTCCATTCCCTAAGTAATGGCTTCCTACCTCTTATAGTTTGATCTCGATATCCACCCCAGTAGGAAGGTCCAGCTTCATCAAAGAATCGACAGTCTTGGGAGTAGGACTTAATATATCTATCAGGCGCTTGTGCGTCCTCATTTCAAACTGCTCGCGGGAGTCCTTATATTTGTGCGGAGCACGAAGTATAGTTATTATGCTCTTTTCCACTGGCAAAGGAATAGGACCTGATACCTTTGCTCCTGTCCTTTTGGCAGTCTCCACTATCTTCTGGGCCGACTGATCTATCAAGACATGATCATAGGCCTTTAACTTAATTCTAATTTTTTGAGTCGCCATATTCTCCCTCCTTTAAATACCACGCAGGTTTTACCCGGCCACATTTTAAACTAAATTAGGCACCTGCTTCATCCACTGTAACCACAGCGTCCACAGGTGTCTATTCCATAAGCTGCAACCCTATCATTACTCGATGATTTTGGTTACAGCACCAGCGCCTACCGTCCTGCCGCCTTCCCT
>NZ_VSCO01000141.1:0-4568 GCF_047459465.1 Caldicoprobacter sp.
ATTTTTTAAGAAGGATGTCGAGATTTTATGATCAGGCAGCGGATTGAAGAGCTGGAGGAAAAGGTCCTTTCACCCTACGCTTGTCTCAGCAGTAGAACAAAGGGAAGGCGGTATCCGCTGGAAAAATGTCAAATACGGACCGAGTTTCAACGAGATCGAGACAGAATACTTCACTGTAAATCCTTCCGCCGATTGAAGCACAAAACCCAGGTGTTTATAGCGCCAGAAGGCGACCATTACAGGACGCGGCTTACCCATACCCTGGAAGTGGCTCAGATTGCGCGCACCATTTCCAGGGCTTTAAGGCTCAATGAAGACCTCACCGAGGCCATAGCGCTGGGGCACGACCTGGGGCATACCCCCTTTGGACACATAGGCGAAAGGTTTTTGAACAGCGTGAGCAGCAACGGCTTCAAGCACAACCTTCACAGCCTGAGGGTGGTGGATGTCCTGGAGGGCCAGAATGGGCTTAACCTCACGTGGGAGGTAAGGGACGGGATCGTGAACCACACCATGTCCAGCAAGCCGCCCGCCACCCTTGAAGGCCAGGTGGTGAGGATAAGCGATCGAATTGCCTATATAAACCACGACATCGATGATGCTATAAGGGCCGGTATCATTACCATGGATGACCTGCCCAAGGATTGCATTGAGGTTTTGGGCAGTACTCATGGAGAGAGGATCAACACCATGATACTGGACGTGATTGAAAACAGCATGGATAGGCCGGCCATAAACATGAGCCAAGAGGTAAGCCAGGCCACCGAAAAGCTGAGGTCTTTCATGTTTGAAAGAGTGTATATGGGCTATGTGGCCCAAAAGCAGGAAGAAAAAGCCAGGTACGTGCTTGAAAATCTGTATGACTATTTTATGAAGCACCCCGATGCTCTACCTGCCGAGTATCGTTCCCATATAGAGGCATATGGCATAGAACAGGTGGTGTGCGACTATATAGCCGGTATGACCGATCGCTACGCCCTCAGGATGTTCTATAACCTGTTTATACCTTTGGGATGTTGAAGATGGCGTATAAAATTTATGGGAAAAGTTGAGAATACTAAAGATAGGATATATGCCTGGCGAGAGAAAGGCAAAAAAATAAAAAGTAAAGAAGGAATTTTGGTCTTTATGTCGAATATATACATCCTATTTGAACGCTTTTGAGCTTCCTTAAAAAATTTTATAAAATTTAAAGAGGAAAATCAAGAGCTATGTCGAATATATCTTAGGTTAGGTGAAGAGAGAATGGCAACATTTCTCCCCGACGAGTGGATTGATGAGGTGAGGGAGAGGAACGATATAGTAGATGTAATTTCGGAATATGTGCTTTTGAAACCCCAAGGGAAGGGTTTTTTTGGACTATGCCCTTTCCACGCTGAAAAGACCCCCTCATTCCATGTCAATCCCGAAAAGCAGCTTTATCACTGCTTTGGATGCGGTGCGGGGGGCAATGTCTTTACCTTTATAATGGCCATGGAAAAACTGGACTTTGTGGAAGCGGTAAAGCTCCTGGCAGAAAGAGCAGGAATGGCATTACCCCAGACCACACAGGCAGAAGAGTTCATAAGGTCCAGAAGCAGGAGGGAGAGGATATATCAGCTAAATCGCGAGGTTGCTAAATATTACCATAGAATGTTGTTTTCGCCTGAGGGAGGACAAGCGCTTTCTTACCTGAAATCCCGAGGGGTGGACTTAAATACCATCAGAAGATTCGGTATAGGTTATGCGCCTGATGGCTGGGAAAACGCAAAGCGGCATTTATTAGAGCTAGGTTTTGAGGAGGAACTTCTCGTTGAGTCGGGCATAGTAGTGTCCAACAAGGGAAAGACTTACGACCGTTTTCGGCATCGGGTGATTTTTCCCATCATCAAGCCCAGAGGGCTGGTGGTGGGGTTTGGTGGGAGAGTGCTTGACGATTCCCTTCCCAAATATCTAAATTCGCCCGATAGCCCTGTGTTCCAAAAGAGCAACACCTTGTTTGGTTTAAACCTCATCAAGCCAGGGTCTTCACCGGATTACATCATCATAGCAGAAGGGTATATGGATGTGGTGACCCTCCATCAGTATGGCTTCAAAAATGCGGTGGCATCGTTGGGAACGTCGCTGACACAGCAACAGGCAAAGCTCATAAGGCGGTACACTCAACAGGTATATATAGCTTACGATGGCGACACCGCAGGGCAGAAGGCTACTCTGAGGGGGCTTGACATACTTCAGGATGCAGGGCTAAGGGTGAAGGTGATTCTGTTTCCCGAGGACATGGACCCCGATGAGGTCTTGAGAAAATATGGTGCCGAGTTCTTTAAAAAGCTTATGGATAAGGCTGTATCCCTGGTGGATTACAAGCTGGACAGATTGCGCAGCCAGTATGACCTGGATACTCCTGAAGGAAGAGCAAGATACGCTACGGAAGCTGCTAGGATATTGATACAGGTGCCAAATTTGCTGGAGCGGGATGTCCATATACAGCGGTTGCAAGCCCAGACAGGGTTTTCTTCCAGGCTCTTGTACCAGCAAATTGCTCAGCTGGAGAGCTCGGCACAAAGGGAAAGTGTAAAAAGGCGTTTAGTTGGTAATAATAGGTATGTCGGCAAGATGGGTGCTGAGAGGGAGTCCGTGCCTGCCCACATAAAAGCCGAAAGGTATCTGTCGAACTTGATGGCCAGCAGCGATTGGTTGGCCAAAAAAATAGTGGAAAAAGTTAAAGAAGAGTACTTTGAGGAACCTATAAATAGGGAAATCTATGGCATAGTGGTTGAGCTCCTTGAGGCAGGTAAGGAAGTCAGCGTTCCTCAGGTTCTAAGCTGTGTACAAGATCAGAATAAAATACAGCAAATGGTTGAAATATTTGAACAACCGTTGGAGTACGATAATATTGATAAACTTATTTCGGATTGTATAGATGAGATAATGTATCGTCATTTAGAAAAGCGCAGGCAGGAGATAGTGGGATTAATCAGGAAGATGGAACAGGAGGGGAAACAGGAGACCGATACCTATAGGGCTCTGCTAAGCGAGATGGCTGTGTTGACCAAAAAGGTCAGGGCAAGTCGACACGGAAAGGAGGGAATATTATGAAAAACGAAGAGAGCAAGCAAAAAAATGACAAGCTGATGAAGATAAAAGAGCTGATCGAAAAGGGGAAAGAAAAGGGAGTTTTGACCTACAAGGAAATCATGGATGTGCTAGAAGACGTTGACCTGGATCCCGAACAGATCGAAAAGATATACGACACTCTGGAATCCCTGGGTATAGACGTACTGGATGAAGAAGTAGTACCAGAGGACATAAATCCCGAAGAGGATTTGGACCTTAGCCTTCCTGAAGGCGTTAGCATAGATGACCCCGTGAGGATGTACCTTAAGGAAATAGGAAAAGTGCCTTTGCTTACTGCAGAGGAGGAGATAGAGCTTGCCAAGAGGATGGAGCAGGGGGATGAAGAGGCAAAGAGAAGGCTCATAGAGGCCAACCTTCGACTGGTGGTCAGCATTGCAAAGCGATATGTGGGCCGAGGAATGCTTTTCCTGGATCTCATACAGGAAGGCAATCTGGGCCTCATAAAAGCTGTAGAGAAATTCGACTACAGGAAGGGTTATAAGTTCAGCACTTACGCTACATGGTGGATCCGCCAGGCTATAACCAGAGCTATAGCTGACCAGGCCAGGACCATAAGGATTCCGGTGCACATGGTTGAGACCATCAATAAGCTCATCAGGGTTTCGCGGCAGCTCCTTCAGGAATACGGCCGTGAGCCTCAGCCCGAAGAGATTGCACGGGAGATGGGCATCTCGGAGGAAAAGGTGAGAGAGATTCTGAAAATAGCTCAGGAGCCCATTTCGCTTGAGACCCCCATAGGAGAAGAGGAAGATAGCCACCTGGGAGACTTCATCCCCGACGAGGATGCTCCAGCGCCTGCAGAAGCAGCGGCCTATAACTTGTTAAAAGAGCAGCTTAAGGAAGTGCTGGATACTTTAACGCCTAGAGAAGAAAAGGTGTTGAGGCTGAGGTTTGGGTTGGATGACGGGAGGGCTAGAACGCTAGAAGAAGTAGGCAGGGAGTTCAACGTTACCAGGGAGAGGATCCGTCAGATTGAAGCCAAGGCCTTGAGAAAGCTAAGGCACCCCAGCAGAAGCAAGAAGCTAAAGGATTTCCTAGACTAAGGGTTCAGCATCTCTTAATATAAAAGGAGGTGCTGAATCCTTCTTTATTTTGAGAGGCGAAATTAGAAAAGTTTAGTTTAAATAAATGCAACACCTAAAGGATAATAGAACCGTAGTGAGAAATCTGTATGATATAGATATCCAACAACTACCCAGCATGCAGGAGAGCTCACCATGGTTCGATGCTCTGATTTGCCTATAGGATTTTCTCCCCTATTGACTGAATAAGGTGATTACGCTATAATATTATTTGTAATTGCGTTTTTGTGGGCCTTTAGCTCAGCGGTCAGAGCAGCCGGCTCATAACCGGTTGGTCCGGGGTTCGAATCCCTGAAGGCCCACCATTTTATTTATAACCATATTTGGCCGTAACGTTGGCCAATGGAGCTTGGATGGTTATAATAGATT
>NZ_VSCO01000020.1:0-19880 GCF_047459465.1 Caldicoprobacter sp.
TCTGAAGGGCAATGATATGCGCCTTAGAATCCTTGATCTCCTCTATTATGGAGTCCAAGCTCTCCTTGCCATCGTGGTCCATCCCATGGCGTATATTGAAGCTCAAGAGCAGTATTTCCTTACTATCTTCAGTTAGCATATCGCTACCGTCCTCAAACTGGTCATAGGGCGCAACCCTTGATACATCGCTCCTGTCAAGAGGAGGGGATGGCGCTACCGATATCTTCACAACGCCTTCGTGGTAGCTCACATAATTGGTTTTAAAATCCACAAAAGCCACCAGCTGGTATGCGGTAAACAAAGCCACTAAAAAGACTATAAGATCACCTATGCGCTTGTGCTTCACAACCCCCTCCCCCCTTCATTGTGTGCTCCGCCTTCAAAGCTATTCGCCTAACCAGCTTGGTACTCCCGTTTTTATTATACTATATATTGCATCAACTTTCATCATTATAGCACAATTATGCATCAATTAATTTTTGCAATACATCATATTTATACTAAAAAACCTGGTGCACACGCACCAGGTTTATAATTTGAGAATCATTTCCTCCCCTTGTAGCGCTTGTCATTCAAAAAAGCTTTTTTACTGCCACAGATGTCATTTCATAGCCTGCTTTCACACAGCCTTCTCTTCGCCGATCGAGGGAGGGATAGCCTTCTTCTACCGCAAATTAGCGGTATCTTCTCTTTCTGCGAGCCGCTTCAGCCTTTTTCTTGCGTCGTACGCTGGGCTTTTCATAGTGCTCTCGCTTGCGTAGCTCAGCCAGAACGCCTGCACGGGCACACTGGCGCTTAAACCGCCTTAAAGCGCTCTCAAACGATTCGTTTTCTCCAACCCTGACTTCAACTTCTGCCATACCTTTTCCCTCCCTCCGCCAACACGATTATCAACAAGCCTGCAGACCTACAAAAGCGCAGGCCCATCAACCCACATTAAAATCCCAACTTGCTGTCGTCTGCAAAAGGGTCAATCACGTGCAGCAATGTAATTATTATAACCTCTGCTTCCCTCGCGTGTCAACAAACAAAAAATCGATGGCATCAGCCCGGCGGCCAAGTAAGGCTTCTGCCGCCCAGCACATGGTAATGCAGATGGTTTACCGCTTGTCCTGCATCCTTGCCGCAATTTACCACTACCCTGTAGCCACTGTCCTTTATGCCCAATTTTTCAGCAATCTTAGGCAGGTTAGCAAATAGGTGGGCTATCACCTGGCTGTTTTCCTGGGTCACCTCATTGACGGAAGAAATGTGCTGCTTGGGTATTACCAGCACGTGTACGGGCGCTTTGGGGTCAATATCATGAAAGGCTAGTATGCTGTCATCCTCATAAACTATCCTGGAAGGAATTTGCTTGTTCACTATCCTGCAGAATATACAGTCCTCCATAAGATTACCTCCTCACGTGGTTTTAAATTCTACCCATACATAATTCTACCACATATTGGCCATTAAATCATCCTTCATCTTTATAGGACAGCCAATTTTATCTGACATCAACCGCCTTGTACCTTGCCCACCATGTAATCATCCTTTACTTCCTTCAGTTCGACTTTGAGGATCTGTCCCTTCAAATTCCGTTGGCCATGCGCCACAACCCTTATATAGTGCTGGGTATATCCTTCATAGGTTTGAGCCCCGCAGGGGCTTTCCTGCTCGAAATAGACCTCCTCAACTCTGCCCACAAAGCCCTCCATATAACGCTGTGCCATCCTGTGTCCAACATCTATCAGTACGCGGCTGCGCTGCTCCTTTATCTTCAATGGTACCTGATTGGGGAATTGCGCCGCCGGAGTCCCCTCCCTGCGAGAGTACTGAAACACGTGCAACCTGCTAAAACCTATCTCCTGTACAAAATTCACGGTTTCCTCAAACTCGGCATCGGTCTCCCCGGGGAAGCCCACCATCACATCGGTGGTTATGGCGGCATCGGGAAAACTATCGCGTATCATGCCTATGGCCTGACCATACTGTTGTGTGGTGTACCGCCTTTTCATCCTCTGAAGAACGGTATCGCTACCGCTTTGAAGCGGAACGTGAAAATGCCGGCACACCTTGTGAAGTTTTACAATCCCCTTCACAAACTCGGGGGTTATGAAATTGGGCTCGATTGAACCCAAGCGTATCCTGGCTAGCCCCTCTATGGCATTTAATTTCTCGAGCAGATATACCAGGTTGACACCCTCCAGCTCCTTTTGAAGATCCATTCCATATGAGGCCAGATGGATCCCCGTCAGCACTATCTCCTTAAATCCCGCATCCGCTAAACGCCTTGCCTCCTCCAATACTTCCTGCGGGCGCCTGCTCCGTATGGGGCCTCGTGTGTATGGTATTATGCAGTAAGTGCAAAACTGGTTGCAGCCCTCCTGGACCTTGAGGATGGCCCTGGTCCTTCCTTCATATGAGCTTATGGGTGTGTTCTCGAATTCCCTAACCTTCATTATATCCCTGACGTCCACCATCACTTCTCCGCTCGATTGAGCCTGCTCCACCAAATCCACGATTCTGTGCCGTTCCTGCGTGCCCAGCACCAGCTTGACGCCAGGGATTTTAGCCGCTTCTTCGGCTGACCTCTGGGCAAAGCAGCCCACCACCACTATGGCTGCCTCGGGATTGGTCCGATAGGCCTTGCGTATCATCTGCCTGGACTTCCTATCGGCAAGGTTAGTTACGGTACAGGTATTGATCACATATATATCGGCCTTTTCATCGAAATCCACTATGCGATACCCACGGCTTTCAAACTGCTCCATCATGGCCTGGGTATCGTACTGATTTACCTTGCACCCTAAGGTATAAAAAGCAACTCTTTTTCCTACTCCGCCGTCCATTGCATCTCCCCTGTATAAAACATGATTGCAGATAATATGGCCATTCCTACCGTCTCGGTCCTCAATATCCTGGGCCCCAGGGAAACGATGTTCCATCCAGTATCCCTTGCCGCCTCAACCTCTTGTTCTTCCCAGCCGCCTTCGGGGCCTACCATAACGGCTATGCCATCCTTCCAGCTACTTGTCGCTTCAAAAACCCCTTTGAGGCCTGCCTTCCTTTCGTTCTCCCACGGGAATATGCGAAGCATCTCAGGCGACTGGCCTATAGCCTGGCTAAAGGGCACCGGCAGAGATACCTCGGGGATGATTCCCCTTCTGCTCTGCTTGGCGGCTTCTTTGGCAATCCTCTGCCAGCGGGAAACCTTATGGATTTCATCTCGAGCAGCTTTGAGCTTCACTATGGTCCTTGCGGTGATCACCGGGATCACCTTATGGACTCCCAGCTCAACGCACTTCTGTATTATGAGGTCCATCTTGGAGCTTTTGGGAATAGCCTGATACAGCACCACCTTGACCCTGGGCTCGCCCCGACTTGGAAAACACCTCTCTATATGGACCTCCACCTCATTCTTGCTCACGCTCTCTATTACGGCTTCATAATCGTTCCCCTGGCCGTCGCACAGCTCTACCGCATCTCCCCGGCGCAATCGAAGCACTCTGGAGATGTGCTCGGCATCCTCGCCCTCAATAAATGCCGTATCGTTCATAATTTGCTGTCTATCTATAAAAAACCTATGCATGTCTGGCCACCACCACCGCCCAGTCGTCCATGGTGCGATACTCCATCTGATCATAGCCTTCCCTTTCAAGAGCCTTCAGCACGTCATCCAGCCGATCGAGTATGATACCCGAAGCTATGAAAATACCGCCTGCCTTCAAAAGGTCCTTGGCCGGCCGTGCAAGGGCGATGATGGCGTCGGCTATGATGTTGGCTACAACCAGGTCGTATTTGCCCTGTACGCCATCAACCAGGTTGCCCTGCAACACATCCATCCGAGAAAGCACTCCATTTTGCATGGCGTTCTGGCGAGCAATCCTTACAGCATTGGCATCGATGTCCACCGCCACTGCATGGCTTGCTCCTAAAAGCAAAGAAGCTATGGCCAGAATGCCCGTCCCGCAGCCCACGTCAAGTACGCAGCACGAAGGAAAAACGCGCTTTTCTAGCTCCTGTATGCATAGAATGGTGGTCTGATGAGTCCCCGTCCCGAATGCCATGCCGGGATCAAGCTCCAGCACTATCTCCCCTTCCTGAGGGAGGTATTCTTCCCATGTAGGCTTGACCACAATCCTTTGTCCTACTTTGACAGGCTTGAAATACTTCTTCCAGTTGTTTGCCCAGTCCTCCTCATGCATGCTGGTAAGGCTCAGCTCGCCCGATCCCACATCAAATCCCAGATCCTGCCCTTTTAGCCACTCTATCCTTTCCCTGATATATTGAAGCTTATCGTGAAACTCGGCATCATTGGGCAGGTACCCCTTGATGGTCACCTCATCATTTAGATTTTTCAAAAGCGACTCATCCACCAGTTCCCAATCAGCATTTTCCTCAATGAAGGCGGAAATATCCCTGGGATCCTCGATGACAACCCCCTCAACCCCCGCCTCATACAGGGGCTGGGCCATCACATCCACCCCTTCATGAGTGGTCTTTATGCTTATCTCTATCCAGTTCATCCTCCACCCCTCCGCCTTCATTGAATTGATAAACCGCCATATAGCCGGTTAAACTCCAAAAGCGTCTTTCATCTTATCGAAAAAGGACTTTTTCTCATCTTGCTCCCTGTATTCCCTGCTCAATTCCTCAAATTGCCTTATAAGCTCCTTCTGCTTTTCGGTAAGCCGCCTGGGCACCTCTACGTTTACCTTGACGTACAGGTCTCCTCGCGCGTTGCTTCTCAAATGGGGAATGCCTTTATTTCTCAAGCGAAACACCGTTCCGGGCTGCGTACCTTCGGGAATGCGGTACTTTATCTTTCCTTCAAGGGTGGGCACCTCAATCTCGGCGCCCAGCGCTGCCTGACCGAAAGTTATGGGCACCTCGCAGTACAGATCATAGCCTTCCCGTTTGAAAACCTTATGAGGTAGTACCGTTATATACACGTACAGGTCTCCCGGAGGACCGCCGTGCTCTCCCGCTTCGCCTTCGCCTCTTAAGGTTATGACCTGACCGGTATCAATTCCAGCGGGAATATTTATGCTGATTTTCCTTATTCTTCTTATCTTCTTCCTGCCATTGCAGCGCCTGCACGGATCCTCTATTATGGTACCCTCTCCATGGCACCTTTCACACGTCCTCACATTTACAAAGCGTCCAAAAGCAGTAGTCTGTGAATACGAAACCTCGCCCGTCCCCTTACATACCGGACAGGTTACCGGATGTGTACCGCTCTTTGCGCCTGTACCCCTGCATTCAGGGCAAACTTCCATGCGCGCAACTTCTATCTCCTTTTTGGTACCAAAGGCCGCTTCCTCAAAGGATATATCCAGGTCATAGCGTATATCGGCCCCCCGTACAGGCGCATTCCTCCGGCGCCTTGCAGAAGTACCAAACCCTATATCCCCGAAGAACATGTCGAATATATCATCTATGCCGCCGAAATCAAATCCGCCAAACCCTTGCCCAGTAGGCCCTTCATGGCCATACCTATCATACTGGGCACGGGTCTCGGGATTGATAAGCACGTTATAAGCTTCGTTGATCTCCTTGAACTTGGCTTCGGCTTCAGGATCACCAGGATTTAAATCGGGATGATACTTCTTAGCTAGATTCCTATAAGCCCTCTTGATTTCATCCTCGGTAGCGTTGCGATCCACTCCTAGTATCTCGTAGTAGTCCTTCTTCTTTTCCAACGCCGTCCACCACCTTTCAGCCATGCCTCCCACAGCGCGCACAACAAAAAAGAATTCTGGAAAAAGCCAAAACCGCTAGGGTTTTGGCTTTTTCCAGGTTACAAACACTCATTATTATACACCAATTATTTATTGTCGTCCATCACTTCATAATCGGCATCTACTACATCATCATCCTTTGCACTCTTTCCCTTTCCTGCCGCATTCTGGCCTGAAGCGCCGCCTGAAGCCTTGGCCTGTTGCTGATATATCCTGCCGAATATCTCATACGACACCTGCGTGAGCTTCTCGGTGGCAGCCTTGATCTTGTCTATATCGTTGCTCTCAACGGCCTTCCTGGTGGCTTCTATTTCCTTCTGAATCCTGTCCTTATCCTCCTTGCTGACCTTATCACCCATCTCCCTCAAGGTCTTCTCGGTGTTGTAGATGAGGGAGTCGGCATTGTTCTTGGCCTCCACTAGCTGCTTACGTTTCTTGTCCTCCTCGGCATACCTTTCGGCGTCCTTAATGGCCCTTTGTATCTCTTCTTCGGACAGGTGAGTGGTTGCCGTAATGGTAATCTTCTGCTCCTTACCCGTACCTAGATCCTTTGCAGAAACATGTACGATGCCGTTAGCGTCTATATCAAACGTCACCTCTATCTGAGGTACGCCCCTGGGAGCAGGAGGTATTCCGTCCAGTATAAAACGCCCAAGGGTCTTGTTGTCAGCCGCCATGGGCCGCTCGCCCTGCAGCACGTGTATCTCTACGCTGGTCTGACCATCGGCAGCAGTAGTGAATATCTGGCTCTTTCTGGTGGGTATGGTGGTATTCCTCTCTATGATCTTGGTAAATACCCCACCCAACGTCTCGATACCCAGCGAAAGGGGAGTGACGTCAAGCAGCAGCACATCTTTTACCTCTCCTGCCAGAACGGCAGCCTGAATAGCGGCACCAATGGCTACGCACTCGTCAGGGTTGATTCCCTTGTAGGGCTCCTTGCCGGTAGCCTTCTTCACGGCTTCCTGAACCGCAGGAATCCTGGTGGAACCTCCCACGAGGATTACCTTGTCTATGTCATCGGGAGTAAGGCCGGCGTCGCTGAGCGCCTGTCTCAGCGGTCCCATGGTCATCTCCACCAGGTCAGCCGTAAGCTCCTCAAACTTGGCCCTGGTAAGCGTCATGTCCAGGTGTTTGGGACCAGAAGCATCGGCCGTGATGAAGGGGAGGTTTATGTTGGTAGTAAGGGTGCTGGAAAGCTCTATCTTGGCTTTTTCAGCTGCCTCCTTTAGCCTCTGCAGAGCCATCTTATCCTTTCTCAGGTCGATGCCGTGTTCCTTCATAAATTCATCGGCTATGTAATCGATGATCCTCTGATCAAAGTCATCTCCTCCCAAGCGATTGTTGCCGCTGGTAGCCAACACTTCGAACACGCCATCGCCGATTTCAAGTATGGATACGTCAAAGGTACCACCGCCCAGGTCATACACCAGTATCTTTTGGTTGCCCTCTTTGTCAAGTCCGTACGCCAAAGCCGCAGCGGTAGGCTCGTTGATTATGCGCAGCACCTCCAGCCCCGCAATCCTTCCCGCATTCTTGGTAGCCTGGCGCTGGCTATCGCTGAAGTAAGCCGGTACGGTGATAACGGCTTGTGTTATGGGTTCACCCAGATAGGCCTCTGCATCCTGCTTCAGCTTCATAAGGATCATTGCTGATATTTCCTCAGGCGAATACTCTTTATCATCTATTTTAACCCTGTAATTGGTACCCATGCGCCTCTTTATGGAGATCACGGTGCGTTCAGGGTTGGTTATGGCCTGCCGCTTGGCTACCTGCCCCACCAAGCGCTCTCCCGTCTTGGTAAAGGCTACAACAGAAGGAGTCACTCTAGCACCTTCTGCATTAGGGATTACTACCGGTTGTCCTCCTTCCATAACAGCAACGCATGAATTAGTAGTCCCAAGGTCTATACCAATCACCTTTCCCATATTTATTCCTCCTTTTATCCTCCAATTTAAATTTCGAAAACTATTGCTTGACAGCCACTTTAACCATGCTGTGGCGTATTACCCTATCTTTGTATTTATAGCCTTTTTGAAGAACTTCAACCACGGTGTTATCCTCAACACCCTCCTCGCACTCGGCTCTCATCACGGCCTCATGAAGTTCCGGATCAAAGCTCTTACCCAGAGCTTCTATCTCTTCCACTCCCAATTTGTTGAGCACATCTTTAAACTGCCGCACTACCATTTCAACACCCTTAGCGATGGCCTCATGGGAAGAACTTTCTTTGGCCGAATCGAGAGCCCTTTCCAGGTTATCCAAAACGGGCAAAAATGCCTTTACGACATCGGCAGTCGCCGCATCATATGCTTCAGCTATGGCGTTTTTATTTCTCCTTCGATAATTGTCAAAATCGGCCTGAATCCTTTGTGCCAGCGAAAGATATTCATCTCTCTCCTGCATGGCCTTCTCAAGCTGCTGTTGCAGGCTCTCAACAGTAGGAAGGGGCTGTTCATTCTCCACACAGCCCTCCTCTTGTTGCTGTTTAACTGCTCCTTCAGCAGTGCACTTCTCTAAGGGCTTATCGCCCCGATCGCAAGGCTCATCGCTCTGATTGCCTTCGCCGGCAACAGCGTCTCGGATATCATGCTTTAAATCCTCTTTCTCATCAATGGCCTGATCCTTAAGCTGGTCTTCCTTTGGCAAATTCTGGTTATCCATTAAAAATTTCACCGCCTTCTAGATATTTTGCAGACAGCTAAAAAATCATGCTATTCCTCAAAAAGGGAAGTCAGGTACTTGCTCACCGTCTCGCCCACGTAGCGAACCACAGAAACCGCCTTGGAATATTCCATGCGGGTAGGCCCTATAAGGCCCAAGGTACCCAGCACCTTATCCCCTATGCTATAGGTGGCCATAACTATGCTGCATTCTTTCATCTGCTCGTACTCGTTCTCGGTCCCTATGATCACCCTTACCCCTTGTTTATCATACTTGCTCAGAAGGTTGTACAGCAAATTCTTCTGCTCCATAAAGCTCAAGAATGTCCTCGCCTTCATGATATCCCGGTATTCCGGGAAATTGAATATATTGGTAGTGCCTCCCAAGTACACTTCCGTCTGTTCCTTCTGAGCAATGCTCTCAGTTAAAGCATCTATCAGGGAATTGAAAAATTCCCTCTGTTTGCTCATCTCCTTCTGCACATCCTGGATGGAGTTTATATCCACTTCTGCAAACGTCTTATCGCGATAGTGCTCGGTAAGCATGTTGGAAACTCGATCTAGATATCCCGGATCGATATCGGCCGGCACCCGGATAATGGTATCCTTTATTATGCCAGCAGAGGTTACCACCACCAATAGGGTATATTGCCCTTCTACAGGTATCAACTGGATGCGCTTTATCAATATCTTGTTGAGCTGGGGCCCTAGCACCACCGAGGTATAATTGGTAATATCGGATAGCACCTTAGCCACCTGCTCTATGATTTTCTCTATTTCAGTTGTCTTCTGCTCGTATATCTTCTTGATGTGTTCAGCTTCAACAGCGGTGAGCATCCTGATCTTCATCAATTTGTCCACATACAGCCGGTATGCCTTATCCGATGGAATACGCCCTGCTGACGTGTGCGGCTGATGTAAGTATCCCATCTCTTCCAGATCAGACATTTCATTCCTTATGGTAGCAGGGCTGATACCCATGCCGTATTTTTTTGCTATCGTTCTGGAGCCTACCGGCTCTCCCGAACAGATGTAATCGTCTATCACCGCCTGCAGTATCTGCAGCTTGCGCTTTCCCAGTTGCATAGATATCACCCCTCTTCCTGTTAGCACTCTCAACTGTTGAGTGCTAATCTATAATTAAGTTAACACTTTGCCACTTATTTGTCAATAGGTTTTTATGCTATTGCATAAATTCCAGCAAAGCGACATTTTGGACATCCATCCCCTTTTCTGTAAGCTTGATGGAAACCTCATCATCTATCAAAAGCCCCTGCTCCACCAGCTTTCTTATGGCTTTGCCGTAGTAGAACTCTATATCCTTGCCAAATCTGGCCTTAAATTTCTGTTTATTGACGCCCTCCACCAGGCGAAGCCCCATCATTATGGTCTCAAAGCGCTCATTCTCTTCCCCTATCCTTTCACGGTAGTTTATCTTCGGCGTACCATCGGTTACCGCACGTATATACTCCTCCACATCGCTGGTATTTGAAAACCTTTCATCATTAAAATAGGAATGCGCTCCACTTCCGCATCCTATATACTCTTCGTTGTGCCAGTATATAAGGTTGTGGACACATTCCTTCCCCGGTATGGCGAAATTGGATATTTCGTACTGCCTAAGCCCAAATCGCTTGACGTACTCCCTACCTTTGTAGTACATGAGCCTGTCCTCTTCCTGGCTTGGAAGCGAAAACTTTCCCTCTTCATACCATCGATGTAACGGAGTGCCGTCCTCCACCTTTAGGCTGTACATGGATATGTGTTGTATTTTCAATGAGCACACCTTCTCGAGTGTCTCCAGCCATTCCTCAATCGTCTGAGAGGGCAGCCCAAACATCACATCGACATTTATATTTTCAAACCCAGCCTCCTTTGCGTACATAATGCTCTGAACAAAATCGCTGCTGCTGTGTATCCTCCCCAGAAACCTTAAATGCCTATCCTGCCACGCCTGCAATCCTATGCTCAAGCGGTTGACTCCAGCGCTCCTTAAAGCGAAAAGGTCAGCCATGTCAACGGTGCCGGGATTGGCTTCAACGGTGATCTCCGCATTTTTCTGCACATTAAAGCTGTTAAAGCAAATTTCCAACAGTCTGGCTATCTGCTCACCAGAAAAAAGGGTAGGGGTGCCACCTCCCAAATATATGCTTTTGACAGCATAGTCGCGAACTTTTTCCTTCCACTCTAGTATCTCTCTGCACAGTGCCTCAAGGTAGGGTTGCATCCACCGTTCCATCCCCTGATAGGACGGAAAATCGCAGTAATGGCATTTTCTTGCGCAAAACGGAAAGTGTATATAAACGCCCAGCTGGCGCATATGCTTCCCTTCTCCCTAATTGAGCTTGAGCACCGACATGAAAGCTTCCTGAGGAACCTCTACCGAGCCCACCTGGCGCATCCTCTTTTTGCCTTCCTTCTGCTTTTCCAGCAGCTTTTTCTTGCGGGTAACGTCTCCGCCGTAACACTTGGCAAGGACGTCCTTTCTCAAGGCCTTTATGGTCTCGCGGGCTATAACCCTGCTTCCGATAGCCGCCTGGATGGGTATCTCAAACAGATGGCGGGGTATGACCTCCTTCAGCTTTTGAACGATGGCTCGACCCCTGGCATAGGCCTTATCCTTATGAACTATGACCGAAAGGGCATCCACCACCTGCCCGTTGAGCAGAATGTCCAGCTTAACCAGGTCGGACTCCTTATACCCTATCAGCTCATAATCAAAGGACGCATATCCCTTTGTTCTGGATTTGAGGGCGTCAAAAAAGTCGTATATGACCTCGTTAAGCGGTAACTCGTATGTCAGCATCACCCTAGTACTCTCAAGGTATTCCATATGCCTGTACTCTCCGCGACGTTCCTGGCACAGCTCCATGATATCCCCCACATACTCGGTGGGGGTTATGATTTGAGCCTTTACCACCGGTTCCTCCATGTGGTCTATCTCAGCAGGCGGTGGCATCTCGGTGGGATTGGAGACTTCCATCATTTCGCCGTTTTTCTTGTACACGCGATACACCACGCTGGGAGCAGTGGTTACCAGGTCTAAGTCATACTCCCGCTCTAGCCGCTCCTGGATGATCTCCATATGCAACAGCCCCAGGAAGCCGCACCTGAAACCAAACCCCAAGGCAGCCGACGTCTCGGGCTCAAACACCAGCGACGCGTCATTGAGCTGAAGCTTGGCCAACGCTTCCCTCAAATCCTCGTATTTTGCTCCATCGGCCGGATAAATGCCGCAATAAACCATGGGCTGAAGCTTTTTATATCCGGGAAGAGGTTCCGAAGCAGGCCTGTCGGCGCTGGTTATGGTATCTCCCACCCTGGTGTCGCCCACATTCTTTATCCCAGCAGCGATATAGCCTACATCCCCTGCCTTAAGCTCATCCACGGGAGTAAGATGCGGTCGGAATATGCCCACCTCGGTGACCTCAAACTCCTTGCCGTTGGACATGATCCTGATCCTCTGCCCCGCCTTTACGGTTCCTTCTTTTATCCTAACGTATGTGATAACCCCTCGATAGTTATCATAAAACGAATCGAATATAAGAGCCCTTAAGGGAGCATCCTCATCGCCCTCGGGTGGCGGTATTCTCTCGATGATCCTGTCCAGCACTTCCTCTATGCCTATTCCGTTTTTGGCCGAAATGAGCGGTGCATCCTGGGCATCCAGCCCGATCATCTCTTCAATCTGCTGCTTCGTCCAATCCGGCCGTGCGCTGGGAAGGTCGATCTTGTTAATCACCGGTATAATTTCCAGGTCGTGCTCCAGAGCCAAATAGAGGTTGGCAAGGGTTTGAGCCTGTATGCCCTGGGAGGCGTCGACCACCAGCAACGCTCCCTCACAGGCTGCCAGGCTTTTGGAAACCTCATAGGTAAAGTCTACGTGGCCTGGAGTATCTATAAGGTTCAATATATACTCCTCTCCGTCCTTGTATTTATATACAAGCCTCACAGCCTGGGCTTTAATGGTGATACCACGTTCCCGTTCGAGTTCCATGGTATCCAGTACCTGATCCTGCATTTCCCTTTCGGTCAAAGTGCCGGTCATCTCCAGCAAACGGTCAGCTAGGGTGGACTTTCCATGGTCTATATGAGCAATTATACAAAAATTCCGTATTTTGCTCTGTCTAGGATTGGGCATAGTATATTTTATTCCTCCTCTGTACCTCCCGTATCAAATTGTTTTTACCATAATAATTGTTTCTTACCATAATAATATAATAAAGGCTAAATTAAAAAGCAACACGCAAACTCTTGTCTCTGTGAAGAAACGTTTAATTAAGCGCAGCATCCTTTAGTAGGTATAATCAATTTATTGCCCAGAATGCAAAGGCAATTGCGAATAAACGCGAACGATATCATACCGTAATGCAAACCACTGCCATTAAAGATGGGCGCCATTTTTAATATGCGAAATCAGAACAATGAATCGATTTTAAAAGGAATGTCTAAAATCTTTGCAACGGGGAAACCCCTGAAACTGTTAGAATGCAAGGACCACGGAAGAACATAAAAATACAAAAAGTCGTAATGGGGTATAAAATATGCCTGCATTTTATGCAGGCTTTCACGAAATCACTCGATAATCTGGCTTAAAGCCTCAGCCAGATATTTGGTAGTTCTCTTGGCCTCCTCCAAGGTAGTCAAATTGCTGCCTATCTCAATCAGTATCGCCTTTGTGGATACGTGCTGGTTATACCTTGAAGGCTTGACGTATACCGGCTTGGCTATGCCGGGATATAGCTCGTTTAACTTGTTGGTAAGCCGCAGAGCAAATTTGTAATTTTCTTTCCAGTTCGGCTTTTCGAGAAAGCCGCCCACATATCCTTCGCCAGTGCCTATGACTACAAACAGTTTGGCAACCCTTTGCCCGTCTATGATCACCACTTCATCATCGGGGTTTTTGGCTCCCGGCTGATATGCATTCCTGTGCAAATCTATAAATATCTGCAACGATTTATATTCTGCCATTCGCTTTTTTATAGTCTCCAGCGACCTTTGATAGGCGGTGGAATGGTCTCCCTGTTCGTGTTCGGTACGGTCATGGAGTACGGGAATTCCTCTGGCCTGCAGCTGCCTTGCCAGTTCTTCCCCCACACTCACCACCGTGTGATTGAGGTCATCGCTGCGAAAGGCCTCAACCTCTTTATAGGGATTTTTCGGGTCTTGCCTGTAAGCCTCACGGGAATGGGTATGATATATGAGCACCTGAGGCCCTTCACCCGTCAGGGTAATAGGCCCCAAATCGTCCTTTATCTTAGATATCTCTATCTTTATCTCCTCGGACATATCCGGGTCGTGCTTTAAAAAAACTTCCGGTCCGTCGATATTGGGGTCCGTTTGGCGCTGTATGGACTCACCGCGGGACACGCTGGTTTCCACGGCAGTTTCTTCTACAGATTCCTTTTCGGCCGAGATGCCGCTCAAAAACGGCATCTGATATGTCAGGATGTTTCGCGGGTCATTCAACTCATCGAGCACCTTCAGATACAGCTGTCTCCCCTCTTCTATGGGACCCTTATCCTTCAACATGGCAGATAAATTGCCCTTGTATGCCCTGGCTATCAGATGATAGGCAAAAAAGGCCACCAATCCTATGACCATCGCCAACAAAAGGTAATACACGATGGCTTTGGCTCTAATAACCCGGATATGCACCATCCCCCATATCCCTCTTTCATCTATTATACTTTATATAGATATTCGGCTTTAAAAAGATATATGACAGCTTTCATCAATCTTAATTTATAAAATACTTTATATCCTCTATGGTCATGTCTTCATGGAGTGCTAGATTAAGCCCATCGGCCAGCACGTCGGCCACATAATCTATCAGCAGATCTATCTCCTTAGGAGTCACCACCAAATCCCCCAGCTCCTGGGTTACCACCTGATGTATCAAAGCATCCAGCTGCTCTTCGCCCATCTGCTTTAGCATCTGATAAAACTGGCTGTCCGCGGTAGCATGATCGACAAACTTATCTATCAGCATTTGCAGAGAATCGCGCCCTATGGTATATGCATAGACCACTGTGGGTACTCCAATAGCAATGGTGGGGACGCCCAAGGTCTCCTTATTGAGCCCCATCCGCTTGTTGCCTATACCAGATCCCGGGCTTATACCCGTATCTGCAATCTGGATGGTCATCCCGATCCTGTCTGTCCTGCGGGAAGCCAGGGCGTCTATGGCGATTACCAGGTCGGGCTTTAGCCTATCCACAATTCCCTTTATTATTTCTCCCGTTTCAATGCCGGTTATGCCCAGTACGCCGGGGGCTATAGCGCATACCGGCCGTAGCCTGTCATCTATTTGGTCGGGCAGGTACTCCAGAATATGCCGGGTAACTAACAACCTGTCAACTACCTTGGGCCCCAGCGAATCCGGGGTTATGTTCCAGTTGCCTAACCCTACCACCAGCGTCACGCTATTCTTATTTAAGGTTACCAGTTTTTTTATCTCCTGGGCTATGATTTTACTAAGCGTTTGCTGAAACTCGGGGTCCCTGTTCTTTATATCCGGTGCCTCCAGCGTTATATAATTTCCCTGGGGCTTACCCAGGCTCTCCTGACCCAAAGGCGACAAGATGTGCACCCGCGAAATCTTTACCCCTTCCACTTCTTCCTCATCAACCTTGACCCCGGGTATATAATCCCTATTTTGTTGTTGATAGAGTTCCCGCGCTTCCAAGGCCAAATCGGTACGTATGCTCCCCACTTGTCCATCATCCTTTCTAACTGATGAACTTTTAAACAAAAGGCGGTTATTGGAAGATCTCAAGCAAGACATCCACCAAAGGAGCAAAAGCTTCTCTTCTTATAATTTGTCATCGGAATTGACTTTTATACCTTAACCCTTAAAATCAGAAAACATCCTACCCACATACCTCCCCTATCTACAAACTTGCACCAACAGAGAATTGATGCCAACTTAATTCTTGCATTAGCGCTTGACTCATGGTAGAATAATTACCGTTGAAGCGGTAAAGGAGGTGAAACAGGTGGCAAATACCAAGTCGGCCCTTAAGAGGATAAGGATCATAAAAAAGCGTACCCTAAGAAACAAGATGATACGTTCCAGCGTCAAGACCATGATCAAGAAGTTTGAAAAGGCTCTGGAAGCCGGCGATATTGAGGGAGCAAAGGCATTGTTCCCGCAGGTGGTCAAAAAGATCGATATGGCCGTGTCGAAGGGCGTTATTCACAGAAATACCGGCAATCGCAAAAAGTCAAGACTGGCCATCCGCTTGAATCGTGCATTAGCGCAACAGCAAGTAGCGCAGTAACATCTCCTTTTCCGTACACCCTTGAAGGCGCAAATCCGCCATTTACAAAAACGCAAAAACCGCCATTTATCCCCGGCCAACAAAAGAGGGATAGTGTGGCGGCAATTTTGTATTATGACCATTGAGCCATCGTCTCAGCAAGCAGGACCAGCTCATTTATTGCACATGTTTATGATGAGCATTTCAATCCCCAGGCGCTGCTGTATTCTACCGCTCTTTATACCGTAATCAACCTTCAAGCACTCCCTGAGCCCCCTCTTTAGCTGTTCCATGCTGAAATAACGGCTCTGTTCCAGCCCCTTTTTGACGACATAGGGATGAAGGCCCAGCTTTTGCGCTATCTCTCTTTCCGAAAGCCCTTTTTGGGCAAGGCCCTTGCATTGAAATATTATACGCACCTGCCTGGCAATCATAGCCAGCAACGCAAATATGTTTTGCCCCTCGGCCAATAGCTGGTGAAGCAGAACCAAGGCCTGGTCAGCCTTTTTCATGCCTATGGCTTCCACCAGCTGGAATACGGTGTACTCCACAGCAGGCGTCACCACTTTATCAATGTCAGCGCGGGTTATCACGTTCCTATCGCCTATATATGCCATCAGCTTTTGAAGGTCGTTGTATATATCCTCCAGCCTGTTGCCGGCAATACTCACGTAATACTTTAGTGCAGATGGCTCCATCTGCTTACCGTGGCGTTTAAGCGTGCTTCTTATCCATGTCGCTATCTCCTCGGGCTTCAGCAGCTCAAACTCAACTACCTTGCCCGCCTTATCTATGGCGGTGAATAGGCCCTTTCGCTGGTTGACCTCCTCGGTACAATAAAAGACCAGGCAGGTGGAAGAGGGGATCCTGGGCAAATAGCTCTTGAGCTTATCCTCGTCAATGTTGCTGCGTCGACCACTCAGAAGGGCAGGCAGGTCCTTTATCACCACCAGCCTTCTATCCGACATAACCGGCAATGTCTCGCAGGCATTGATGATATCATCAGCGCTGGTAGCCTCGCCATCCAGCACCTGATGATTCAAGTCCTTAAGGCCCGGAGCTATAAGCGCCTGTGAAAGCTGCAAAAGTGCCTGCTCCTTTACGTATTCTTCTTGGCCATAAAACAAATACAGCCTGTCAATCTTCCCTTTTTTTATGTCATCAAATATCTCCATGTAGCCGGCCTTCAACCGATCTCACCCCTCGCCATTTGGCCCATCCCTTGGCCAATTACCATCTAGGACCCTTAACATAATTATAAGTTATTCCCAGCATGCACACAAGCACGTTGACAAATAGACAAATCTTTTGCTATAGTGTTATCATTAAAAATGCAAATTGATATTTTCCTGCTTGCATATGGAGGGAAAGGCATGAAGAACTACTACACGGAAGATGTTCGCTTTTATGGAAATACCAATCCCAAACGTCTTCTTGAAAAATATGGAAGCCCGCTTTATGTATACAACGAAAGTATACTGAGGCAACGTTGCAGAGAAATGATGAAGCTGGTCACCTATCCCAAGTTCCGGGTATACTATTCGACAAAGGCCAACTCCAACATATACCTGCTCAGGATAATCCATGAAGAAGGGCTGCATGCCGATGCTATATCTCCCGGTGAGATATTTTTCCTCCAGAAGGCAGGGTTCAAACCGCAGGAGATCTTCTATATAGGCAACAACGTATCTCCTCAGGAAATGAAGTTTGCCATAGAAAGCGGAGTAACCATAAGCGTTGATTCCCTATCACAGCTAGAGCAGTACGGAGCCTTAAATCCAGGGGGCAAGGTGGCCATCCGCATAAATCCTGGAATAGGCGCCGGCCACAGCGAAAAGGTGATGACAGCCGGTAACAATACGAAATTCGGGATATATCCCCATCTCATTCCCCAGGTAAAGCGCATATTGAAGGAGCATAACCTGAAGCTGGTGGGCATAAATCAGCACATAGGCTCATTGTTTATGGAACCAACGCCGTACATCGAGGCCGCGAAAACCCTCCTATCCATAGCTGAAGAATTCGACGAGCTGGAGTTTATAGACTTTGGAGGCGGCTTTGGCATACCCTATCGCAAGCAGGAAGGAGAAAAACGCCTTGACCTCAAGGCCCTGGGAGAACAACTTAACGAAATAATAGCCAGCTGGACGGCAAAGCACGGCATCTACCCCGCCTTTCAAATAGAGCCGGGCAGGTACATCGTCGCCGAATGCGGCGTGCTGCTGGGTGAGGTATACGCCGTAAAGGAGGGCTACAATACCACTTATGTAGGAACAGACCTGGGATTCAACGTGCTTATCCGTCCCGCCATGTACAACTCCCATCATGATGTGGAGGTGTATGATCAAAATGGGCAACCGGTTAAAACGGACCAATACCAAAATACCACTGTGGTGGGCAACATATGCGAAAGCGGCGACATCATCACCAAAAACAGGCTTCTGCCCATCATCAAAGAAGGCTATATCCTCGGCATCATGGACGCGGGAGCATATGGCTACTCCATGGCCTCCAACTACAACAGCCGCTTAAGGCCGGCCGAAGTTTTGATAGACAAGAATGGCAATGATAGGCTCATCAGGAGAAGAGAGAACTTTGATGACCTTTTGAGCACCTTCAACTTCTAATGCCACCCGCAGGAGCTTTAGCCCACCCATCGTCATTTTATATGAAAACACTCGGCGAAAGATGGAGCGCAGAACACAACCGCCTGGTTAAGAAGAGTTACGTGGTATAAATAATTTGTATAGCATAGTAAATAGTATAGTAAAAATAGATAAAAATCCATACGCTACACCTAAAAGCATACCGCAAAACGGCCAGTAAGCTTTTTTAAAGCATTTGCCGCTCATGTATGAGAGCCTTGGGTAAAACTATTTCGAGAAGGATAAGAGGTGAGAGGTTTATGCAAACCGTTATCATTGCAGATACCTGTAGCGACCTCCCTTTTGAATACGTGAAGCAACACGACATCCCACTCATACGCTTTACGTACAATTTTAAAGGCAATGAATACGTCGATGACTTTGGTCAAACGATATCATACAAGTATTTTTACAACGCTATGAGGGATGGGGAGACTCCCACCACTTCGCAGGTCAACGTTCAAACCTACGCAGAAGCTTTCAGAAAATACGCGGCAGAAGAAAAGTCGATCATATACCTGTGCTTTTCGTCGGCCTTAAGCGGCAGCTACAATAACGCACTTTTGGCCCGGGATTTGGTAATGGAGGAATATCCCCACGCAGACATAACCGTCATCGACACCAAATGTGCATCTCTTGGCGAAGGGTTAATTGTGTACTATGCCATGGAAATGCTGGAACGAGGCGCATCCAAGAAGGAAATAATAAACTGGGTTGAACAAAACAAGCTGAAGATGCATCACTGGTTCACCGTCGAGGACCTGCAATATCTCAAGAGGAGTGGAAGGCTGTCGGGTACAGCCGCGTTTATTGGCAACATACTGGACATTAAGCCCGTACTCCACGTGGACAGAGAAGGGCGCCTTGTCCCGGTGCTTAAAGTAAAGGGGCGCAAGAAATCCATTCGGACACTGGTGGAAAAAATGGAAGAGCACATCGCCAATCCGGAACAGCAGGTGGTTGCCATAAGCCACAGCGACTCAGAAGAAGATGCCCAATACGTAGCGGAGCTAATACGCTCAAAATTCCCGGTAAAGGATATAATCATAAATCAAATAGGCCCTGTGATAGGGTCGCACTCAGGGCCTGGTACACTAGCGGTATTTTTCCTGGGAGAATTGCGGTAAACTCTTCTCTGGGGAATCGCCAGCGCGATTCCCTTTTTAATTACATCTTTGCGGTATATTAATTTTTATAGGGAATCAAACAACTGGCTGCTATCGTCTCTTTAATGTACTTTTTGGCCGCAATAGGGGCAATATGCAAAGGAACGATGGAGTACGGCGCCACAGCTCGGGCATTGATTGCCGAAATAGGTCTGCACCTCTTCAAGCCTGTTTACGTCCACATCGGTGCTGTTCTTAAGCTCATCGACGTAGTCGGGAGGCACCCTAAAAATCCTGTTGCAGCACCTGAACTTCATGTAGTACCTTTTGTTCCACTTAAATATCGGGATAAAGAAAAAGTGAAAATAGGTGTACTCCTCAATCAGTTCGCCCCTCGAGAGGCTACCACACTTGCATATGACATTGGGGTATTCCCTTACAACCCTTTGCTTGTCCTGTATACCGAATATTCCGATGAAGA
>NZ_VSCO01000021.1:0-19878 GCF_047459465.1 Caldicoprobacter sp.
CTACAAAAGTATAGTTTTGGACGTGCGGAAGTGGCGGAACTGGCAGACGCGGTAGTTTGAGGGGCTGCTGCTCGTTAAGAGCGTAAGGGTTCGAGTCCCTTCTTCCGCACCAAATTGAAGCCTCGCTTAATCAAAAGCGGGGCTTTTGATTTTTTGGCGAATTATTTTCACTTCCTGTCAAATAATAAACCTGTGCCGGAACTCGTCTGCTTCACGCTGTACGACAGGGAATTGGCTTGATGGCCGGCACGTTAGCACGATATGGAGAGTTTTGCCATATTGTCGACGGGGAGGAAGAAAAGGTGATAAGGCGCTGCGTAGCTTGTATGCTGCTTTTCGCATATATATTTTTTTATCCGGCGGGCGTATATTCTGCCGATGGTGCTCTGGCAGACTATGATGCTCACAGCAATTTGCAGGATGCAGGGACGAAAAAAGATGGAGTCCAACTTAGTTATTTGCTGAGTTCCAAAGCGACTTTAGAAGCGGAGGAGGCTGTCACTCAGAAGTCGGTTTCCGAATTGGTTCCCGAATTGATTTGGGAGTGGACGGCCTCTTTAGAACTTGAGGATTTAGAACTTAGGGATGCCGTGCTTCAAAGTGCCGGCAGGAGTACGGAGGCGCAGGGCGCCTCTTCCGCGGTGCCCGTGACGACGCCTTCTACCGCTGCCAGGGCGGCCGTTGTGATGGAAGCATCCACTAAGAGGGTGCTGTACGCCAAAAACCCGCATATGAAGCTGCCCATGGCCAGCACCACCAAAATCATGACGGCCATACTGGCCATAGAGCTGGGCAACCTTGATGACGTGGTGACGGTTTCGCCCAGGGCGGTAGGGGTGGAGGGCTCGTCCATCTACCTGGCAAAGGGGGAGCGGCTGACCCTGGAGCAGCTTTTGTACGGGCTCATGCTCCGCTCGGGAAATGACGCCGCTGTCGCCATTGCCGAGCATATAGGCGGCAGCGTGGAAAACTTCGTGAGGCTTATGAACAGGAAAGCCGTTCAGATAGGTGCCAGAAATACGAACTTTGTAAACCCCCATGGGCTGCATGACGACATGCACTACACTACGGCTTACGACCTGGCCCTTATATCGGCCTATGCCATGCAAAACCCCGTCTTTCGCACCATAGTTTCCACCAAGTACAAAAAGATCCCCTGGGAGGGGCGAAACTATGACAGGGTGCTTCAGAATAAGAATGCTCTGCTATGGACCTATGAAGGGGCTAACGGCATAAAGACGGGTTATACTAAAGTTTCCCGACGGTGTCTCGCTTCTGCCGCCCTACGCCATGGCATGCAGCTGGTATGCGTGGTGCTGGACTGCCAGCCATGGTTTGAGGACAGCGCCGCCCTGCTAGATTACGGCTTTGAAAACTTTAAACTCCACACCGCCGTCGCAAAGGGACAGGTGATGGGGTATATTCCGGTGAAAGACGGGTATGAGGAAAAGGTGGCGGCCATATGCAGGGATGAGATAGCCTTGCCGATAAGGGAGGGGGAGGAAAAGGAGATAGCGGTGGAGGTTAAACTGCCTCAATATATCAAAGCGCCGGTGAAAGCCGGCACCAAGGTGGGATATGTAAAGGTGACTTTAGGAGAAGATGTCAGCATAAAGAAGGATCTGTACGCCGCAGCCGACGTTAAGGAAAACACCATAAGGTCGAACTTGAAGAGGATAATTGACAGATGGATGGGCGCTGGTTTCGGTTTTTAAAATTTTTATTTATGAAGGAGGATTTGGTGCACTATTTGTAGAATAAAAATAATGTACAGCTACAATATGTTGTGTCTTTATCATATCCAAAAGGGGATGCGCGGAAATGATTAAACACTGTCTGGAAAGGGATGGATTGCTGATTGCGCCTGTTACCCGAGAAGATTTATTTCAGATATGGCTGTGGTACAGCGATGTTGAAAGATATAAGCTGGCTACCGGGCTTGACAGGCCCATCACCTTTGCGGAGATGAGGGACAAGTACATCGAAGCACGCTGCAGCCGATGGGAGTTCTTTTTCAAGGTGGTTGAAAAGCGGCACGGCATCATGCTGGGAGTGGTAAAAGGGCGCGTGCACTATCTATTAAAGGACGAAGCCTGGATAAGTTCTATTCTCATTGATGAGGCTTATCAGGGCGCGGGGATCGGACAGATGGTAGTGTCAATGCTGGAGGAGTATTTCAGGGACGTGTGGCTCATCAGGTGGCTGTACGCCGGCGTAGTGGCCAGCAATACAGCAGGGTTGCAATTCTGGAGGAGCATGGGATTTTCCGAGGTGCGGAAGACCCGCTATCAGATCATGCTGGACGATAAGCCTGAGGATATAATCATCATGGCAAAAAATTTGGAGTATGGCAGCTGCTTGCCTTGTGCCTGTGCTGACTTTTAGCTTTGATGCGCGCAAATTAATAAAGTGGAAATATTTTTGAAATAATTTTGTAAAAATTGATGCAATTTTCCATGATTTGTGATAATATTAAATTGGACACATGATTTCAAATAAGGTGATACCGATGAAGGTGAAAGCCAACCTATTTATCTTGACGTTGATGGTGTGCTTACTCTTGTGCGTTCCGGCAAGGGGTGAAGGAACGCCTGCTGGGGTAGGTACAAATCAGGGGGATTTACCTGTAACGGCCGATAATGAGGTGCTTAAGGTAAAGTGCACCGGCCAAAAGGTAGTGGATCTTCAGATGAGGCTCAGGGATCTGGGATATTTTAACTACAAGGTCACGGGATATTACGGGACAGCCACTGCCGACGCCGTTCGGCTGTTTCAGGAGGTAAACGGGCTTAAGGTGGATGGAACAGTGGGACCCGAGACCAGAAGGGTGTTGTACAGCCCTAATGCCAAGCGCTACACTGTATATCCATCCACGGCGGCGTCTTATCTGCCGGCTTCCCGTGGTGGGAGGACTTCCATGGGGGTGCTGGTAGAGTGGTTCTCCAAGGGGCAGTATTTGTTTCCCAGGGGTGCGGTAGCAAAGGTGATAGACCTCTATACCGGCAGGTCGTTTTACATGAAGCGCACCGGTGGCAGTAACCATGCAGATTCAGAGCCGCTGACGGCAAAGGATGCTCAGACCATAAGGGAGATATGGGGCGGTTGGAGCTGGGAGCGCAGGCCTGTGATAGTTGAGATTGGCGGCGTGCGGGTGGCTGCTTCCATGCACGGAATGCCCCATGCCTATGATACCATACCCAACAACGGCATGCAGGGACATGTATGCATACACTTTTACAAGAGCAGGACCCACATACACAACAGACAGGATCCTGATCATCAGGCTGCTGTGATGAGAGCCGCTGGCCGATAAGACCAGTGGCTTTGTTTATATAGGCATAAAAGGCTAGTGCTTTGGCAAGATTAATTACTGGTGATGTAAGGGATGAAACATTGGATCAAAATTGGCATAGCAGGTTTTGCAGCGGGGCTGTGCAACGGCTTTTTTGGCTCGGGAGGCGGCACAATCGTGGTGCCTGCCATGGTACATCTTTTGGGCATGAAAGAGCACGATGCCCACGCTACTGCCCTGGCGGTCATATTGCCTTTGACGGCCATAAGCTCCTTTGTGTATTTCAGAGGCGGATTTTTTCAGTGGGATGTGATATGGAAGGTGGCCGCCGGCGGTGCCATAGGTGGCCTTATAGGGGCGTGGATCCTCAATCAAATCTCGCCTTACTGGCTACGTAAAGTTTTTGGACTTTTCATGATCATTGCTGCAATAAGGATGATTACATAAAATGCTGCTTTTTTTTATAGGACTGGCTTTCGGGATCATCGGTGGGATGGGCATCGGTGGAGGAAGCATCCTCATCCCTGCTCTTGTCTTTTTGGTCGGCTTGTCCCAGCACGCTGCCCAGGGGGTCAATCTGGCGGCATTCTTTCCTACGGCAATTCTGGCAATCTGGCTTCATATCAAAAACGGATACATCAAATATAGGATGGCCTTCTATCTCGTTCTAGCAGGAGCCATAGGAGCATTTCTGGGTGCAAAGCTTGCTGTTGCTATCTCTTCCGACGTATTGAAGAAGCTGTTTGGTATTTTCCTGCTGACAATGGGCATTTGGGAGCTTAAGCGAAGCGAAAAAAAATAACGTGCGATTGCGGAATAGCAAAGGAGCTTTTCATGAAATTGCTAAAGAATTTTTTCAGAGATTGCTAAATTTGTAACATGCCAACGCCATGAAAGCAGCCTTGCATTTTCAAAAAAATTAGCAAACTTTTCTTAAATTTTTTGGAATATATGTATAATACACATATTACAGTGTGTACTAGTTATATAACAGTTAAAACTGTTTAAAATGCTGTTTTCAAGCCATTTGTTAAAAAATAAACTTGTGTGATGTATAACATTTTTTATAAAAACTATGTTATAATATTCTGAGGATGTATGTATATTATGTTGCAATATTCCGAATTAAGTCGCGTGCTGACTTGTGCATCGGATAAGTTATAAAGATTTAAGGTGAAGAAGGTGTGTGAGATGGGGTTGAAGGTGTTTGGGTTTAAAGGAGGGGTGCATCCTCCCCACAGGAAAGAGGGCACACAGGACAAAGCGGTTGAACGGATGCAAGCGCCCAAGCTGGTGTATATACATTTGCAGCAACACACAGGTGCCCCATGTGAACCGCTGGTAAAGCCGGGGGACCGCGTTAAGCTGGGCCAAAAGATTGGGCAGCCCAAGGGTTTTGTGGGTGCGCCGGTTCATGCCAGCGTTTCGGGGGTTGTGAAGGAGATTAAGCAGATGCCCCATCCTGCGATGGGGGAGGGGCTTGCCGTTATTATCGAGAATGACGGCATGGATGAGCCTGATGAGTCCATAATCCCAAGGGATATGGAGTCTATGGACGCCGAGGAGTTAAGAAATTTGATCCTTGAAGCCGGAATCGTGGGCATGGGCGGTGCTGCATTTCCTACTCATGTCAAGCTTTCGCCGCCTAAGGACAAGAAGATAGAACTTGTGATACTGAACGGTGCCGAATGCGAGCCTTATCTAACGGCCGACCACCGCTTGATGGTTGAAAATCCGCAGGATATAGTAGAAGGCTTGAAGGTCATCATGAAAGTGTTGGGGGTTGAAAGAGGGTACATTGCCATAGAGGACAACAAGCCCGATGCCATACGCGCTATGGCGGATGCCGCCAAATCGGTGTCCGGGGTCGAGGTGGTGAAGCTTAAGACCAGGTACCCTCAGGGCGCCGAAAAACAGCTCATATATGCCTTGACTGGCAGGCAGGTGCCGTCGGGGGGCCTGCCCATGGACGTAGGAGTTGTGGTCAACAACGTGGGTACGGCGGCTGCCATTGCCCGGGCAATAAAGACGGGCATGCCGCTGATAGAGCGCATCGTAACGGTGACGGGCGGTGGGGTGGCCCAGCCCAAGAACCTTTTGGTGCGCATTGGCACGCCCTTTAAGGATGTGATCGACGCCTGCGGAGGACTGGTGGGCCAGCCCGCCAAGGTGATATCGGGAGGGCCCATGATGGGGATTGCACAGTACACCCTGGATGTGCCGGTCATAAAGGGCACCTCGGGGATCCTGGTGCTCACCAAGCAGGAAGCCGAGACGCCCGAACCGGGTCCATGTATACGGTGCGGCAGATGCGTAGAGGCCTGCCCCATGGGACTTATGCCTTTATTTATCAGCGCTTATGCCCTCAAGGGGGACTATGATAACAGCGAAAGGCTACATGCCATGGACTGCATAGAGTGCGGCTGTTGCTCATATATATGTCCTGCTAAGCGTCCGCTTGTGCAATCGGTGCGCACTGCTAAACGGGTGATTACCGAAAGGAGAAAGCGTGCTGCGGCCAACTGATGCCAGCTGCTGATAGGCAACGGTAAAGCTCCAGAAGCCTGTTGTGTGCGTTGTTGCGTAGCTTTTGCCCAAGGATTGGACTGTTTAAACCAAGGCATGATTGTTCTGCGTTCAGTTAAGGAGCAAAGTTATAAGAAGCAGGGCTGTCCCAAATACCGCCTGTTGGGGCCGGGACAGCATCATATAAAGGCGGATTACAAATACCCCAACCTTCTAAACCGGGTTTGTACCCATATGGTTTAGATGAAGAGGGGGATGTTGCGATGGAGCCTTTGATAGTTTCTTCTTCCCCCCACGTGTATTCAAAGGATACCACGGCCCGCATCATGCTGGATGTGGTGCTAGCCCTTTTGCCGGCGGCGGCAGCCGGCGTATACTTCTTCGGGGGAAGAGCGGCTTTGATAATGGTCATATCGGTTTTATCGGCCGTGATGACCGAAGCCATTGTGCAAAAGCTCATGAAAAAGCCGGTTACCATCAGCGATTGGAGCGCTGTGGTGACGGGGCTTATGCTGGCTTTTAACCTGCCGCCTACCGTTCCGCTGTGGTTGCCCGTGGTGGGTTCTGCTATCGCCATTGCTTTGGTCAAGCAGGCCTTTGGTGGGCTGGGACATAACTTCATGAATCCAGCCTTGGCTGCTAGAGCTATTTTGCTGGCCGCGTGGCCGGTGTATATGACCACCTGGGCTGACCCCATCCGCGGCGCTGCAAGTGGAATGGCGTCGACTAATTGGTCTGTGAGCGGAACAACTGATGCCGTCAGTTCGGCCACACCCCTTGCCATACTCAAAGGGCTGGAGGGGACGGAAGAGCAGCTTCCTCCACTGTGGTCCATCATTGTAGGCGGTACTAGAGGTTGCCTGGGCGAGACGTCCGACCTGGCCCTTCTCATAGGTGCTGCTTATCTGCTGTGGAGAAGGGTGATAAGCTGGAGGATCCCGGTAAGCTTCATCGGCACCGTGGCGCTGCTTACCTGGATTTTGGGGCCTCAAGGCCTCTTTACCGGAAACGCCATATACCACATATTTTCGGGCGGCCTTATGCTGGGAGCGTTCTATATGGCTACCGACTACTCGTCCTCACCGGTGACGCCTAAAGGGCAGATAATAATGGGTATTGGATGCGGAATAATCACATCTATTATCCGATTGTACGGCGGCTATCCCGAAGGGGTCACTTATTCCATACTGCTGATGAACGTGGCCACTCCCTTGATTGACAGGTTTACCATGCCCCGAATTTATGGGGAGGTGAGGGCAGATGTCTGAAGGCGTAAAGCTATCTATAAAGTTATTCATAATAACTGCGGTGGCAGCTCTGGCTCTGGGCATCACCTATGCTGTCACCGAAGAGCCCATAAGGATTCAGAACGAACTGGCTAGCCTGGAAGCTCGAAAAGCAGTGCTGCCCGGTGCCGAAGAATTCGTCCAGATTGACTTATCGGAATATAAGGGTCAGTATCCCAACGTCGTTGAGGCTTACCAGGGCAAGTCGGGGAGCGACACGGTAGGCTACGTATTTAAGGTGATATCCAAGGGGTATGGCGGGGATGTGGAGCTGTTTGTGGGAATAAACTCTAAGGAAGATAGGATCGAAAACGTCAGCATCGTAAGCCACAACGAAACCCCCGGGCTGGGGGCCAAAGCTGCCGGCTCTGATTTCTTAAGCCAGTATAGTGGCAAGCCGGCTGGTAGTCCGCTGGCGGTGGTAAGGGGAAGCGCCACCAAGGATACAGAAGTGCAAGCTATAACCGGCGCTACCATATCCTCAAAGGCGGTGACAGAAGGTGTGAACTCTGCTTTAGAGCTATACGGCCGGCTATTAAAGGACGGGGGTGCTGAAGGATGAAGAAAGCTTTGAGCGTATTTTTCAATGGCGTCATCAATGAAAATCCCACCTTCAGGATGGTTTTGGGAATGTGTCCCACCCTTGCCTTGACTACCGCGGCCATAAACGGCATAGGCATGGGGCTGGCCACCACTTTTGTTCTGATAGGATCGAATTTGGTGATATCGTTGCTTAAGAATTTTATACCCCAGAAGATAAGGATACCAGCCTTTGTGGTGGTCATCGCCACCTTTGTTACGGTGGTCAGCATGATAATGCAGGCTTTTCTTCCCGAGCTCAACGAGAGCCTGGGCATATATATCCCGCTTATTGTCGTAAACTGCATCATTCTGGCAAGGGCCGAATCCTTTGCGTCCAAGAATTCGGCCCTGCTATCGGTAGTTGATGGGTTGGGTATGGGCGTAGGGTTTACGCTGGCGCTGCTTTTACTGGGTTCGATACGCGAGATACTGGGTGCCGGGACCTGGTTTGGTATGCCCGTTTTTCCCGAAAGCTTTAGTCCGGCCGTCATCATGATACTACCTCCCGGTGGGTTTATAACCCTTGGGCTGGTGCTGGGGCTGCTCAACAAGCTGACGGGCAGGACTGAATAGGACCTGGATCAGCGAAGTTCCTGGGATGGATGTTGAGCGTTAAATTGCGGGCTGATGTTTCGAATTTTGCTTTTGATGTGTTAGGATATGGCCGCTGGGCTGTGCCCTTGTACTTGAGCGGGTGTAGGCTCAATTTAAAAGCCATGTGTAGGGGGAAATGGTATGGAATACGTGAGCAAGATATTCGTCATATTGATAAGTTCGATACTCATAAACAACTTCGTCATGTCGAGGTTCTTAGGTATATGCCCATTCCTTGGGGTATCCAAGCGGGTTGAAACCGCTGTGGGGATGGGTGCTGCCGTTACCTTCGTGATGGCCATGACGTCTCTGATCACCTATATAGTCCAGTATGCCATACTTGAGCCTTTGGGCCTTGGGTATCTCCAGACCATCATATTCATTCTGGTAATAGCCTCGCTGGTGCAGTTTGTCGAAATGGTCATCCAGAAGACCAGCCCGACGCTGTATCAGGCGTTAGGCGTGTATTTACCGCTTATTACCACCAACTGCGCCGTGCTGGGCGTGGCCATCATAAACATAGACGAGAAGTATGATTTGATTCAGGCGCTGTTTAACGGAGTGGGAGCCGCCCTTGGATTTACCCTGGCCATAGTGCTTTTTGCCGGTATACGGGAACGGCTGGAGTTGTCCGATATCCCCAAGCCGCTTAAAGGGTTTCCCATGGCCCTTATTACGGCGGGGTTGATGTCGGTGGCCTTTTTAGGGTTCCAGGGGCTCATAAAGTGAGGGGGGTTATTGTCCATGGAGAAGGTATTGCTGTCCCTGCTCAGTCTGGGGGGCATGGGGCTATTATTTGGAGCGGTGCTGGCTTTTGCCTCCAAAAGGTTTGCTGTTGAAAAAGATCCCAGGGTTGAAGCCATACATGAAGTGCTACCGGGCGCTAACTGCGGGGCCTGCGGCTATCCCGGGTGCGATGGGTTTGCACAGGCTGTGGTTGCCGGCAGGGCACCGGTGGACGGCTGTACCGTAGGGGGGGCGACGGTGGCCATGAAGGTGGGCGCTATAATGGGCGTTGATGTGGAGGAGAGGGAACGAGCCATTGCCCGTGTGCTGTGCCGGGGTAACTGCCACAACGCCGTAAACAAGTATGAATATAAGGGCATACAGGACTGCGTGGCGGCGTCCATGCTGGCCGGAGGATATAAAGGTTGCAGCTATGGTTGCCTTGGGCTTGGGACCTGCGTGAGGGCGTGCCCCTTTGATGCCATCCACATTGCCGATGATGGCATTGCTGTGGTGGATCCGGATAAGTGTACCGGGTGCGGCAAGTGCGTGGAGGCCTGTCCAAAGAAGTTGATAGAGCTTATTCCCCAGTCCAGCCTGGTACAGGTGCTTTGCATATCCAGGGATCCAGGCAAACAGGTGCGCCAAAACTGCAAGGTGGGATGCATAGGTTGCAGGCTGTGCGTTAAGGCTTGCCAGTTTGATGCCATAGACTTTGTTGACAATCTTGCCAGGATAAGGTATGATAAGTGTGTAAACTGCATGGCATGCGCTGAAAAATGCCCAACTGGCGCCATATATGCCGATTTTTCAAAGCGCAAGGTAGCTTCTGTATCTGAGGGATAAGTGCATAGGCTGTACTGTTTGCAAGAGTGTGTGCAAGTTTGAAGCCATAGAGGGCGAGCGAAAGCAAAAACACAGGGTGCTTGTTTGATAGGTGTACGGGTTGCGGCCAGTGCGTCGAGCGCTGCCCGGTGGATGCTATGTTGTCCGGTGGATGCAATGTTGCACGGTGGTTGCCATTGCGCTCAACCTCCGCTAGGATTCGAAGCGCGACCCCGATCGATGCGAGGGTTAGGTGGAGGAATGCTCGCCCGAGAAGCCAAATGAATGGGTTGTTAAATCGGGAGGACGTTGCAAAAGCGTTATCTTAACAGGAGAGTACTGACAGGTAATGAGGTAAGCGGTTAACCCGGTTTGCGTTTTACAGGCCACTATCCTAAAGCCTGGATAGTGGCATAATATATATATTTAGTTTAGAAATTGGGGTGAAAGCGGTGAAGCTCAGCTTGGCCGATCTGGGAAATAGGCAGAAATGGGTAGAAAAGGGCTACAAGCTGCCAGAGTTTGATATCCAAAAAGTAAGGGAGAAGACCAGGAAAGAGCCCATATGGATCCATTTTGGGGCGGGCAACATATTTAGAGCTTTCCCGGCCGTACTTCAGCAAACCCTGCTGGAAAGAGGATACAGTGACAGGGGGATTATCGTATGTGAGTCTTACGACGAGGAGATCATAGAAAAGGCCTATGCGCCATTTGATAACCTCAGCGTAGTGGTTACTTTGAAGGCCGATGGCAGCGTGGATAAGAGGGTTGTGGCCAGCGTGGTGGAGGCCTTGCCTGCTACGGGCAACATGGATAGGCTGACCGAGATATTTACCTCCCCATCGCTACAGATGGCAAGTTTTACCATAACCGAAAAGGGATATTCTTTGAAGAATGCCAGGGGAGAGTACTACCCAGCTGTAGTGGATGACTTGAACTCCCTGCCTGATCAGCCCAAAACTTTGATGGCCATGATCGCGCTGCTGTGCTATAGAAGATATCAAGCCGGCAAGTTGCCCATAGCCTTGGTAAGCATGGACAACTGCTCCCACAACGGCACCAAATTGTATGAGGCGGTGAAAGCCTTTGTCGATGCTTGGGTGGAGAAAGGCTTTGTGGACAAGGGCTTTAAGGACTACATTGAAGATTCCAGCCTGGTGTCATTCCCCTGGAGCATGATAGACAAGATAACGCCGCGCCCGTCAGAGCAGGTGAAGGCCATGTTGGAAGCCGATGGCCTTGAAGGCGCCGAGATAGTGTGCACTGCTAAGAATACTTATATCTCCTCCTTTGTGAATGCCGAGGAGGCGCAATACCTGGTAATAGAGGACGTATTTCCAAACGGGAGGCCACCTTTGGAGAAGGCCGGCGTTATATTCACCGATAGGGAGACGGTGGATAAGGTAGAGAAGATGAAGGTGTGCACCTGTTTGAATCCCCTTCACACCGTACTGGCAGTCTATGGTTGCCTGCTGGGCTATAAATCCATAGCCGAGGAGATGAAGGATAAGTACCTGAAGGCTTTTATAGAGAAGGTTGGGTATGAAGAGGGACTGCCGGTGGTAGTTGACCCGGGCATAATAGACCCACGGGACTTCATAAAAGAGGTCATTGAGAGGCGCTTCCCCAATCCGTTTGTGCCTGATACGCCCCAGAGAATTGCTACCGACACCTCCCAGAAGATACCGGTGCGCTTTGGAGAGACTTTAAAGGCCTATATCAGGACCGGCAAGAGGGATATCTCCACTTTGACGTATATACCTCTCTTCTTTGCGGGCTGGATCAGGTATCTCATGGGGATAGACGATGATGGCAATCCCTTTACTCCCAGCCCTGATCCCATGCTGGAGACCCTGCAGTCGTACGTCAAAGGCATAAAGCTGGGGGATACCGGACCGTTTACCGAAGCATTAAAGCCCATATTGTCCAACGAGGTCATATTTGGCGTGAACCTGTATGAGTATGGGCTGGCGCCTAAGGTTGAGGCTATGTTTGCGGAACTGGTTGCCGGAAAAGGTGCGGTGAGAAAGACCTTGGAGAAGTATATAGAGGCATAAAAGATACTACAGGGTTTCCAATTATAAATGGCAAATGGATTTGAGGACATAGCAGCATGGGCTGTCAATGATAGCATTGACAGCCTTTTCTGTATATCGATGGCTAAAATCTTATGTATTTATGATATAATACATGAAAAATGGTCCAAAGTACCTAAGAGGGATTAATGGTTGACGCGGTGGTGAACTTGATACGATTAAGGCATATAGGCGTAACGACAGAGGAA
Organism: Caldicoprobacter sp.; assembly: GCF_047459465.1. Taxonomy (NCBI): domain Bacteria; kingdom Bacillati; phylum Bacillota; class Clostridia; order Caldicoprobacterales; family Caldicoprobacteraceae; genus Caldicoprobacter; species Caldicoprobacter sp. The sequence goes on from NZ_VSCO01000021.1 coordinate 12,116, forward strand.
TACTACGCCACTAAGGATATTCATATGGGCGGTAGCGGGCAGGATGGCTTAAGCGACAATGTGCAATGCATTGCCGGCGACTTTTACTGGTGCGATGTGTTAAAGGCCATCCCGTTGTTGCTTGAGCGGTACGAGGGCAAGGTGCAGCTGGTGTACATGGATCCGCCTTTTGTGACCGGCCAGGTGTTTCGCTTTCAGCAGCCTGTGGGCGCGGAGGGATGGAAGGGGAACCGAAACTACATCATAACCCATACCGCTTATGATGACCTGTGGAAAGCGGGCAGGAATGCCTTTTTATCCATGATGAGAGAGGTGCTGTCCTGTGCTCATCGCCTCCTTTCCCCCGAAGGCTCGCTGTATCTGCACGTTGACTACCGTACCAGCGCTTACATGCGCATCATGCTGGATGAGGTATTCGGCGAGGAGAACTTCCTCAACGAGATCATATGGCACTACGAGAGCGGAGGCAGGGCTAAAAACCACTTCAGCCGTAAACACGACACCATACTGTTTTACAGAAAGACGCCGAAGCATTATTTCGATATTGAGGCGGTGGGCATTCCCCGAGGGAAGTACAAGCGCAACCACATGAAACAGCAGGTGGACGAGGACGGGCGAATATTCTGGTCCATAAGGTCAGGGGGCAGGGAATACCGGTATTACGAGGACGACAAGGTATACCCCAGCGATGTGTGGGACGATATCTCTCATCTCCATCAGAAGAACCCTGAAAGAACAGGTTATGATACCCAGAAGCCCGAAGCCCTGCTTGAGCGGATCATAAAGGCATCTTCCAGGCCGGGGGATCTGGTGGCAGACCTCTTTGCAGGTTCGGGGACTACTCTGGCGGTGGCCCAGAGGCTTGGCAGGCGATGGGTAGGGGTGGACAACGGCCTTTTTTCGCTGCATACCTGCAGGAAGCGGCTGGTGGGCCGGTTAAGCTGCTCTTGCGATGAAGATTTTCTTAAGGTACAGTTTCACCACTACAAGTATTTTGAGGATGTTTTGGGGTATAAGGTGTTCCCCGAAATTGATGTGGAGTGCACCAGGTTGTCCGACCAGCGGCTTGTGGTGCGGCTTAAAGGCTATACCCTGACGCAAAGGGATGGGTGTGAGGTCTTGAACGACATGGTAAGGGGGATGCGTTTGGGTCCCCTTGACCTCGTAGATTGGTGGGCAGTGGGCTACCTGGAAGATGGCGCCTTCAAAGCGGCTAACTGGGCGATGCGGAGCTTTTATACGCCTTATTTGGTGGATGAGCTGACCATAGCTGTGCGCCATGGCTGCCACCCTGTAGTGCATTTGGTAGATGTGTACGGGCAGCAGTGGTTTTTCTGTATAGAAGGAGTATAGCGGTGCGCATAGAAGAGGTATAGCGGCGCGCAGGTATATTAGGTGGTAGAATGCTAAAGGTAGTAAATAATACTAAAGCGGCCATTCATCGGCCCGTTGGTTGCTTTTTGATGCGAAGGTTGTCTGTTGATGCGAAACTTTTAAAGGACTACAGCGGGACTTGTGCAGTGAAAACTGTGTATAGTCTCCTATAGTCTCCGTACATTTTCAGGGAGTTATAATATTTCTAACGAGTTATGTGAGTTTACAGAGATCTAACGAGTTATAATGGATTTACAGAGATCTAACGAGTGATGGTGGGTTTACAGGGAGACTTGTCAGATCAAAAAATGATGGATGGGGGAGAATATGGGGGCTATGTCCATGTACCATGAGCTGATGAATATATACTACAGGATGTATGAACACTTTGGCCCCAGGCATTGGTGGCCGGCTGATACCCCTTTTGAGGTGGTGGTGGGGGCCATACTCACACAGGGCGTTGCATGGCGAAACGTTGAGCAGGCTATAAGGAACTTAAAGCAGGCTGGGTTGCTGGACCTGGCAGCCATAGCGCGGGCTTCCCATGATGAGCTGGCCGTGCTCATACGCCCTGCCCGGTATTACAACATGAAAGCCAAGAAACTTCAAGCCTTCTGCAGGTACGTGATGGACAATTACGGTGGATCGCTGGAGCGCTTTTTTGCCAGGGACCTGTGGCCTTTGAGGGAGGAGCTGTTGGGGATATACGGCATAGGGCAGGAGACGGCCGACAGCATATTGCTCTATGCTGCCGAAAAGCCCATATTTGTGGTGGACGCCTATACCAAAAGGATATTTTCCAGGCTGGGCATGGTGGATGCCGATATACAGTACCATCAGCTTCAAAGGTTTTTCATGGATCACATTCCGCCGGATGTAGAGCTTTACAACGAGTACCATGCCCAGATTGATGCGGTGGGCAACCGTTATTGTGCGGCTAAAAGGCCATCATGTGGGGAGTGCCCACTGAGGCCTTTGTGCGCCTTTTCCAAAGGCCTGACTAATGCTTAAGAAGCTTTTATGCGGTTTTTCTTGCGGTTTTTGCGCGTTGTTTTTATCCGTTGCACCTTTGTCAAAAGCCCTATAAAATTTTTAACCGTCAATTCACTATCTCACTATTCCTCTTTTGTCTTGGCAACGTAAGGTTTATCCTGTTTCTTTTTAGCCTTGCCTTTTTCTTGAAGTTCCGCTCCGCGCTTGTGCGTTCCTTCTAAGCCCGTCCAGGCATGGAAGGTTGATACGAATTCTCCGTAAGCGCTTTTGTCCCCTAAGATATCGCTTACTGTATCATCCTTGGGGAGCCGTTTTTTATTTTCCAGGTTCTTTTCTAATTTCTTTTCCAAGGGTATCCGACCTCCTTTTTTGATGGTTGGTACACCGTTAGTTTGTACTTCTAAATTGTTTTTTATTTAAAAGAATGTTTAGTTTATTTTTGCAGGCCAGGTAAAAATGTGGTAAAATATCCTCAAACAAGCGCTTTAGAAGATAAGGAGAAGGAAGGGCTATGAGCTGAGATGAGCTTATGGGGGATGTTCTTAAGCGCCTTTATAACGGGTTTTTCAGGGGCCATGATGCCGGGGCCTATGCTAGGCGTTACCATAGATGGGGGCCTGAAAAGAGGGGCTATAGCTGGGCCGCTGGTGGTATTAGGCCACGGAGTCCTTGAATTCATGCTGGTTATGGCCATGGCATTGGGGCTGAAGGATTTTTTTGCCAGCCCCAGGGTGGCTGGGTTGATAGGCCTCATAGGCGGAGGGTTTTTGATGTGGATGAGCTTTAACATGGTAAAGTCGGCCATACGCGATGCCGTTTCAATGCAGGATGGCGCCAGGGGCCGTTTTGATGTTCAAAACCTGGTGCTGGCAGGGGCTCTGGTCAGCATCACCAATCCGTATTTCATAATGTGGTGGGCTACTGCCGGCATGGAAATGATACGTCAGGCCTATTTCCTGGGATGGTGGGGGGTGATCTCTTTTTACATAGGCCACATATTATCAGACCTCACATGGTATTCTGGCGTCTCATTTGGCATATCCAGGGGTAAAAGGGTCTTGAGCCATCAGCTGTACCGCTGGTTGGTCTTTGGCCTGGGGCTATTTTTGATTGGATTTTCGATATACTTTATATATGGCGGGATTAAAATGCTCGTATAATCGGCTTTAAACTTTTGCAGTGCGGTATAAACTCGCACTTGCGTCTCTTGCTTGCGTCTCTTAGTTAAAAGTATAGTTGAGTCTAAACAAATATAAGCGCGAAATATAAGTGCTGAGAAAGTTTTTGGAGGAGGTTTTTGAAGTGAGCACGTTGATAGAGGATGGAGCAGTGGTTTTATTTCAGGGTGACAGCATTACCGATTGCGGGCGAAACAGGGACGATGACCATGATCTGGGGTACGGGTATGCCAATATGATAGCTGCCTGGTTTAGCGCCGTTTACCCTGAAAAGAGGGTGAAGTTTATCAATAAGGGGATAAGCGGCAACCGCGTAAGGGATCTTGTGGAGCGGTGGCAGCGGGACTGCATAGACCTCAATCCTTCATGGGTCTCCATCTTGATAGGCATAAACGACTGCTGGCGCAGATATGACAGAAACGACCCCACACCGGTGGAGGTATTTGCTGCGGGATACAGGAAGATTTTGACCGAAACTAAAGAGAAGCTAAACGCCAGAATCATTCTCTGCGAGCCTTTTGTGCTGCCGGTGCCGGAGGACCGCAAAATGTGGCGGGAGGATTTAGACCCCAAGATTCAGGTAGTGCGGGAGCTGGCCAGGGAATTTGGTGCGCTGTACGTCCCGTTGGACGGCATCTTTGCGGCAGCTGCTGCGAAGCGTGAGCCCGAGTTTTGGGCACCCGATGGGGTTCATCCCTCTCAGGCAGGACATGCCCTCATTGCCCGAGCTTGGCTGCAAACGGTAAAGGCCGAATTATAATGGTTGGGGCAGTATATGGCATGTAGAGCGTGGCTGTATATCGGGAATGGCGTACCAGTTAATTTTAAATTTTGCTGCTGTAATTTTAAATTTTCTGCTGAGACCTGGAAAGGAAATTACGATTTTTGAAAGGTCAATCAAAAAGGCTAATGCTGATACTATAGCCCAATTTGCTTGAGCTGGTCATAAGCCTTGAGCTGGTCAGTCATAAGCTGGCGACTGTCAGGTTTATTTGGGCTTGAATAGGAACGATAATTAATTTTAAAAGAAGGGAGGAAGGCGCTTCATATTCCAACCCTTGCTGCGTAGGGCAATGCCATCATGGTCTGTGGGCTGTGCCTGTGCTTTTTCAAGCTAATATGGCCATGGCAGCAATGAGCAGCAAGTTTAAGCCTGCAGGGGTTGGAAGCTTTGTGCCGCCGTGGATAATGGAATACAGGGCTGATATAGGAGTGTTTGGTGGTTCGGGATTTTATTCCTTTTTGGAGGATGTGGAGGAGATAACGGTACCCACCCCGTACGGGGCTCCTAGCGATAAGATCGCCTTGGCTAGGGTAGGGGACAAGCGGGTGGCTTTTCTCCCAAGGCACGGCAAGGATCACAGGTATCCGCCTCATAAAATCCCGTACAGGGCAAATTTATATGCCATGAAGGAGCTGGGAGTAAAGCAGATTATCGCACCCACTGCCTCGGGTAGTCTGCAGCCCCACATCAAGCCCGGGGATTTCGTGGTGTGCGATCAATTCGTCGACAGGACATGGGGTAGGGAGAGCACTTTTTTTGATGGGCCGGTGGTAAGGCACGTAAGCGCAGCCTACCCATATTGCCACAGGTTGCGTAAGCTGGCAGTGGAGACCGGTAAGGAGCAGGGTATAACCATCCACGATGGTGGCACCGTCGTGGTAATACAGGGCCCCAGGTTTTCTACAAAGGCCGAAAGCCGCTGGTATAGCAGCATGGGCTGGGAGGTCATAAACATGACTCAGTACCCAGAGGTGATCCTGGCACGGGAGCTGGGCATGTGCTATGTAAACATTGCCCTCATCACCGATTATGATGCAGGGCTGGAGGGTCGCGACGATATAGCGCCGGTCACAGAGGAAGAGGTCTTGAGGGTCTTCAAGGAGAATAATGACAAGGTGAGAAACCTCATAATGGCCATGATTGAAAAGATGGATGTGGATGTCGAGTGCGACTGCTGCAAATGATTTGGCCTTTTGGTGAAAAACCATATAATCGTGTTGAAGGCTGTGGCATGGTGTATATGCAGCCCAATGGATGAGTATGACGAGATAAGGAGGGACCGATTATAAGGCCTATTGAGTGGAAAAACGATAGACTTTGCCTTCTGGACCAGACCCTTCTTCCGCACCAGAAGAAGTATGTGGAGTGCTATACCTATAGCGATGTGGCCCGAGCAATAAAGGAAATGATAGTGCGGGGAGCCCCCGCCATTGGCGTTTCGGCGGCTTACGGGATGGTGCTGGGCGCTGCCGAGTACAAGGGTGACGATGTGGAAGGATTTATCAAGCACCTTGAAAAGGTGTCAGAGCTGCTTAAAGATACCCGTCCCACTGCTGTCAACCTTTTCTGGGCCATAGAGCGGATGCTGAAGGTGGCTTATGATAACAGGCAGGCATCAGTTGAGGATATCAAGGACTTGCTGCTTAAAGAAGCCGACAGGATGGCACAGGAGGATGTCGAGACAAACCGGCGAATAGGCTATTTTGGCCAGCAGCTTTTGCAAGATGGCGCTGTGGTGCTGACCCATTGCAATGCCGGAGCTCTAGCTACGGTAGGATACGGCACTGCCCTGGGAGTTATACGGGCGGCTCGCGAGGCCGGCAAAAATATTTCGGTATATGCCGATGAGACCCGCCCCTATCTGCAGGGCGCAAGGCTGACGGCGTGGGAGCTGATGGAGGAAGGCATTCCAGTTACCCTGATCACCGATAGCATGGCGGGATATTTCATGAAGAAGGGTATCATATCAGCTGTCATTGTAGGCGCTGATAGGATTGCCGCCAACGGCGATGTGGCCAACAAGATAGGCACCTACACCTTGGCGGTGTTGGCAAAGGAGAATCGGGTTCCCTTTTATGTAGCAGCTCCGTTGTCCACCCTTGATCTTTCCATTGAAAGCGGAGACGATATCCCCATTGAAGAGAGGGATGAGCGGGAGGTCACCCATATAGGCGGGGTACGGATTGCGCCTTACGGTGTAAAAGTGGCCAACCCTGCATTTGACGTGACGCCCAACCAATACGTCACTGCTATAATCACCGATGCAGGGGTAGTATATCCGCCTTACAAGCAAAATTTACAGAAACTGGTTAATAAAGTTGATTGAGTTTAATAAAGATTTTAAATTAAAACGCGCTTTAAGCGCGTTTTTTTAAAGTAGTAGCTTTATGCAGGGTTACATTATATTTCATCAAATAAAAACCAGTATAGCAGGCAAACTAAAAACAAGGAGGCGATAATTATGAAACAAAAGTTCCTTGTTTTGTTTGCCTGCGTTTTAATAGTTTTAATAACAATTGTTGGTTGTACTCAGAGGGGTACCACGCGGCAGGATACCGAAAATCAAAACGTGCCCCGCACCACCAGGTGGACTGTGCCTAGAACGCCTACTACGCCGTCCGTTCCTAACGTGACGCGTACCCAGAGTGACAACAGCCAGTATATGGACAGGGCTCGCCGTATTGCCGATAAGGTGGCTGACCTTAAGGAGATACGGTCGGCTACATGCATCATAAGCGGCACTACCGCCATAATAGGGGTGCAGTTCGACCAACAGTATAAAGGTAAAATAACCGATGAGATAAAGAAAAAGATTGATCAGGTGGTCAAAAAGACGGATACCAGGATTAATAGGGTAGCCGTCACTGCAGACCCTGACCTAGTGAGCCGCATACAGGATATTTTTAAGGATATAGGTCAGGGCAAACCGCTGTCGGGCTTTGTCAAGGAGATCAACGAGTTGCTTAACAGGATCCAACCCAAGTGAGGAATAGGGCTTTAAAGCCCTATTCCTCAAATATTTTTGGGGATACGGTTGGCTTGCCCATTCTTGCGGCCCACGGGCGGTGCTACCATTGTGGACATCTAGCTTACTATTGTGGACGTCGATATGGGTTATGGTAGCCCGCCATGGGCTGATATTTTATATGAGCTTTTTATCTACCAAACTGCGTAATAAATAAAATTAAATGCGGCTAAATTATGGTAATGAACCGGTAAGAGATAGTATAATTTAAATAGACAGGGGATTATACAATGAATAGCAGTTTACATATGACATATTTAAAATGGTTGCCCCTTATGATAAACAGGTGTTGATTCTGTACGGAGACAAGTATTACATTGTGCCCCTCAAGACATCCTACCGATACTAATGCTACACTGGTTTGTATGGCGAGGTGTGAAGAAGTTATGTTTTTGGAGGATATCTTCAA
>NZ_VSCO01000142.1:0-4534 GCF_047459465.1 Caldicoprobacter sp.
GTTTTTGGCGTATGTTGTATACAAAATAGGCAAGGTCTTAATAGATAGATTTTTCAATGCACAGATTCAGGTAAAAATTGGCGTGGATACAAGAAAAATAAATACTCTTCGGGCTTTAAGTCATAGCATATTGAGATATATTGTGTATTTTGTTACGGGGCTTACTGTTTTGGGACAGTTTGTGGATACTACTTCAATTTTGGCTACGGCAGGTATAGGTGGATTGGCCATAGGTTTTGGGGCTCAAAGTTTGGTAAAGGATGTGATCAGCGGATTCTTTATATTGTTTGAGGATCAGTATGCCGTAGGGGATTTTGTTACCATAGGCGATACCACGGGTACGGTGGAGGAAATAGGTTTGAGGATTACCAAGATACGCGGTTTTAAAGGGGATTTGACCATCATACCTAACGGACAGATACAAAAGGTGGTAAATTACACCAGGGGCAATGTGCTGGCTGTGGTTGATATAGGTGTGCCCTATGAAACCGATATTGATAAGGCCATTAAGGTCATAGAGGATGTTGCCAAAAGGTATGCTCAAGAAAATGAAAACATAGTTGAACAGCCCCAGGTTTTAGGAGTTATGGACATGGGGGATTCCCAGATAACCATTCGCGCTGTGGCCCGTACTTTGCCCTTGAAGCATTGGGAAGTGGAACGGGAGTTAAAAAAGCGGATCAAAGAGGCTTTTGATGAAAACGGTATAGGGATACCATATCCCCGTAGGGTTATAATTCAGTCCGAAAAGGAGGAAAAGTGATGCCAACTCAGTATTCGATAGGTGATGTGGTACAAACCCGTAAGCAACACCCTTGTGGAAATGATCAATGGGAAATAATAAGGGTGGGTGCAGATTTCAAAATAAAATGCCTAAAATGCGGCAGGATAGTCATGATGGACAGGGAGAAATTTGAAAAGAAGGTGAAAAAGTTGATAAAAAAGGAGGGCGAATAAAAAGAGATCACTCTTTGGAAGCCCCTTCTTTTGATTGATTGTAGGCTTGAGAATAATAAAGCTCAATCAACTTATCAAGCTTTTGACTATATTTTATTACTGGTTCGCTGCACAGCTTTTGATTTTTCAATATTATACCATGCAGCTTTTGACGCAGCATATTTATCTCTGTCACCAATTTCATATGATCTCTCACTCTTTCCCCATCATCCGTCAACGAATGGAATTATAGCCTAAAAGGGCGGTAGGGTCAAGATGTTTATCACCATTATTAACAAAAAATTTAACAAAATCTTAATAAAGTTCTTTTCCATCAGGCGACATAATATGTCATCGCTTTATAAGCAGGCCGCTGTAAGATTTAGTGAATAAAATCAGTTTTACAGCATAAGAGGCCGGTTATACTTAAGATGTAAAATAAAAGGCCGACGGAGGTGAAGACCTGTGGATTGTTTGTTGGTTATATTTGGCGGTACGGGAGATTTGGCTCATCGAAAGCTGTATCCTGCGGTGTACAACCTCTTCTTATCGCAGCAGCTGCCCAAGCATTTTGCCGTGGTCTCGGTAGGACGCAGGGATAAGACCCATGAAGAGTTCAGGCGGGATGCTGTTGAAGCAATAAAGAGATTTTCAAGGCCCAATAGCGGCGCCGATGAAGATTTGAGTGCCGTTATATCCAGGTTCTATTACTATAAATTGGATATAAATGATTCTCAGGGATATACCGGCTTAAAGGAGTACCTGTCCAGCCTGGATGAACGTTATGGAACGCAGGGTAACAGATTATATTATCTGGCAGTAGCCCCTGAGCATTTCAAAACAATAGTTCAGCACCTCAAATCTTCAGGTATGGTATTAAACGATGGGGTGAGCTGGCAAAGGCTGATTATAGAAAAACCTTTTGGCAGCGATTTGAGTTCGGCGATATCCCTAAACAATGTCATAACGAGCGTGTTCAGCGAAAGATATGTATACAGGATAGATCATTACCTAGGGAAGGAAATGCTTCAAAACATAATGGCCATACGCTTTGCCAATGCCCTCTTTGAGCCGTTGTGGAATAACAAATATATAGACCATGTTCAGATCATATCCAGCGAAACGGTGGGGGTTGAGAACAGAGGGCCTTATTATGAAAAGGCGGGGGCGCTGAGGGATATGATACAAAATCACATGCTTCAGCTTTTGATGCTAACCGCTATGGAGCCTCCTGCAAAGTTGGATACCGAGTCCATAAGGGATGAAAAGGTTAAGGTGCTAAAGTCGTTGTCCGAAATGACCCCTGCTAAGGTACGAAAGGATGTTGTGAGGGGGCAATACGGCAGGGGTTATATAGACGGAAAGGCTGTTGTTGGATATCGTGAGGAGAGCAGGGTGTCGCCCTCTTCCAATACCGAAACCTTTGTAGCCATGAAAGTGGAAATTGAAAACTTCAGATGGGGTGGGGTACCGTTTTATCTGCTGACCGGTAAGAGACTGCCTGAGAAGTTCACTGAGATAGTGATACAATTCGTATCCCTGCCTGAAGTGTTGTACTTTAAGGAACTAAAGGGCCTTAAACCCAACACCCTTTTGATACGCATTCAACCCCGGGAGGGAGTGGAACTATATTTCAACGCGAAGAAACCTGGCGTCAAGAACGAAATAATACAGGTGGGAATGGACTTTTGCCAAAATTGTGCGGTGGATACCGTTTCTCCCGATGCATATGAGAGGCTTTTGCTGGATGCTATGAAAGGCGATTCTGCGCTTTTTACCCGTTGGGATGAGGTGGAATATGCCTGGCGCTTTGTGGATAACATAGCCAAAGTATGGGCAGAGGAAGAGCCCGAATTTCCCAACTATCCGGCTGGAACGTGGGGCCCTCCTTCTGCCAGGACGCTTATAGAAAGGGACGGTAGGAAGTGGAAGATGATGGAATACTAACCGACTCTTTGCTTTGGCTTTTGCAGTCATTCTTGCGGAGCAACTACTTTAAATTCCTTGAGCATATGGTAGAATCTAGCCCCATGGCCTTCTGCTGCCTCTAGGAAGTACTGTTGCTTTATTACAAACGTGCCTCCATGGTTATCGTCTACTAGGTAATACCTGACTATGGTAGAATCGGGTTTTAAGCCACTGCGTGCATATAAGGATATCGCCTCAATAGGGTCATTGACCATGCCGCAGTTCTCCACGGTTTCGAAGGAGGATTTAAGTTCGGCTTCCAGCTGTATAGTTATCTCCTGAGGGGATTTATCGACTACCCGCTGAATTTCCATGTATACCTCCGGCAAATTGTTGTCCGGTTGAAATTTGGGGACAATTTTGTCTTTCCCATCTTCTTTTACTACCTGGTACATTTCTTCGTCAACGTATATAATGTATCCAGGGCCTTCGTTGAGATTTACCTTGGTATCCTCTTTTTCCCCTTCAATGTCCTGGACTATAACCTTTTCCGGGGCAAGGATTTCCTTGATTTTGGCAACCGCAGCCCTACCTGCATTGGTAGAGGTGAAAAATACTATGCACAGAACTGCTACCATCAGGGTTAGGGCAGTGAACATGGATTTGCTTTTATTCCTTTTCATTGTTCTTGCCTCTTTTTGTTTTTCATAATATTCAATTTGGGATTCGATATCTTTCCATATATCCTTTTTAAGGCGTAGGGATGCATCTGTGGCTTTCAAAAGAGCTTCTCTAATCTCCTGGTCAAAGATTTTTTCCTCCATTTTTTTCCCTCCCTTCCTTCATTTTTAATAAAGCTTGTTTGATCCTTTCGCGCCCTTTGAAAAGCCTTGATTTTACGGTGTTTATATTTACATCAAAAATCTCGGCAATTTCCTTTTCCGAAAAATTATTGAGGTATTTCAGTATAATGGGTATCCTGTTTATTTCTTTAAGCCCCTGTATGGCGGCGTACAGTTCCTCGTATTCCTCGAATTTATAATCGTCCATGTGTAAGCCCATATAATGGTCATCTAAATATTGGTCTATGGGTATCACCTTTGATTTGCGCTTTGTTATCCGGTTACACTCATTTACCAATATTTTGTAGAACCAAGGTTTGAAAGGTCTTTCTTCATCGTAGAAAATGATGTTTCGATAAACCCTTATAAAGGCTTCTTGAACGGCATCGGATGCATCGGCGCTGTTTTTGGTGATGGCAAAGGCCGTCCGTATGGCATACTCCGCGTATTCGTTATACAGCTGTTCGAAGGCCTGTTTATCACCTTTTTTAACCCTGGCTATCACATCCTTATCCACCTGTGCACCTCCTTTTTGGTCTTTCTATATAAGATACCCCTTTAAAATAGAGAAAAGTTTTCGAAATTATTACATTTTTACTCCGTTGTAAAAGTTCATGAACCATTATCTGTATTTTGATTTGAAAGGATTCCAATGTGGTACCACATATAATAGGTATAAGCCGTGACAAAAAGGCCTTGACAAGGCGAACTCATATGTGCTAATCTATAGCAGCTGTCGACCGGAAAGGGTTGACGACGTCACAGGGGAGCGTAATGCCCAGTAAAAGGAACGAAAAAGGGTATTGACAAAGGGGATGTGATTTGGTAGTATAGAGTTTGCCGTTTGG
>NZ_VSCO01000143.1:0-4526 GCF_047459465.1 Caldicoprobacter sp.
CGTCAAAAGCATGGCAATGGGATTAAAATCCAAAGCATATACGTCAAATCCCACCCTTGCCGCTTCAAAGGGAACGCTCCCACCGCCGCAGAAGCAGTCACCCACAACCGGAACTTTGCCAAACCTCTTCTTACCCAATTGATGGACAAGCTCCTGTAAGCTCTTGGCATTTGTGCCCAAATGCTCATTTATGACCTGCCACTCGGACTCGGGCAGATTATCTATTTCTTCAGGCCTTAGACAATATTTCAGCTTTTCATCATAAGAAAGCCTATTAAATACAAGCTTTTGCAGCTTTTCCCTATCCTCTTTGGTTATACCCTTCTTATATGCAATTTTCCCATTGGCATCCTCGAAATATCTTTGCCTTTCCTCTTCTGATAGATTTTCGTATATCACCGCCGCAGGAATCGACTGCTTTTTGCGAAGCCATAGCCCCTCTTCATCCATCGTCAATATTTTTAAGAATATCTCCATATCCTTTTTGGGATTGTCGCTTGCAGGCATCAGCAGTCCCAGCAATGCCGCTCTGACAAGAATAAGGGGCTTTCTGCCCCACCATTTCCCAAGCCCTGTCAACGTTTGACCGCTACCTGCCTTTCTCTCTTTATAGCTCTCCTTTGAGACCTTCGAAACAGGAAATTGAACTTCTATAAAAGATGTATCACATCCAAACACACTACCACCCCTTTAGTCGTCTATCTTTCTCTGAAGCAACAAATCAAATAGATCCAGCTGCTTATTGGTCTCCTCAACGGGATTTTCAGTAAGCGCGTACCTTATAGCCTTTCGCCAGCCTCTTTTGTCATAGAGCCCCCCTGTGGCGGCATTGGTCATGGTAAACAGCCACCAGCGCTCCTCCGGCGAGAGCCCGAGCCAGTTTTTAATGGCAACGGGTATAACCGAGGGATCGCAGTCCTCTATTGCCCAGGCCAAAAGCACCATCTCTTTGCCAAAAAGCCGCTGAACAGGAACCTGCCCCGTATGCCACTTGCCGGCAGGCAGCTTTTCCTTCTTCAGCCTTGCATTGAACTCATTTTTTAGAGTATCTTCTATCTGTTTCCATTTGTATTTCGAAATCTCCACTTTCGGCCTGTCCTCTTTTATGTCAATCGTCTGCTCTTTGGCGCCATCCTGCCATTTGAAGCGTTCATAAATGATAACCTTGCCATTGCTGGCGCGAGGTATAATCACCAAAAAATGATGCTGTGACTCTTCGGGAATAAAGCCAAAGCCCAAAACTTGCCTTTTCTCTGCCATTATTGAACGATCTCCTGTTCTTTAAAGTCTTTTAAATCCAATTTCTTTTCCGCCACCCAATCCATAAATTTTTGTCCGCTATCAAAGTGGACAGCATTGCATTCAAAATTGATGTTGACTTTACCTTCATTGACAAAGTTGTCCCTGATGTTGTCTATCCCATTTTCAAGCTTTTCAATATCCACTTTCATGGAAGAATCAAAGGTTAATTCTATCCAGTTTTTATCTCTATCACTGCTCTCTATGTAGAAGGTAACTATAATATCGCTGACCTTGGCTCCGTACTTTTTGAGCAAATCGAGCTCTTTATAGGTCTCGGCCGTATCATTTGTCCTTATACGCCTACTGAGCGTCAACGGCTTCTCAGGAATAATATTTGCTTTATCGTCTCCTTTCTCTATTTTGATTTCCACGGTATCTGAATAGACCCCCGCAGCTTCTGCAACCGCTACCACATAGGTACAGCCTTCAGGCACAATAATCTCGTCCTCGTATATCCCCCCGCTTTCTTTCGGATTGGAACCATCAGTGGTATACCTTATAGGGACCGGGGGAATAGACTTTAGCTCAACAACCTTGTTGCCCCCTTTGCTGTACTGCCGATACTTAAGAGTTATTTTATTGGTCCACTCTACCGGTTCACCCGTTTCATGCTCACCAGTGCTGTCAACGCACAGAAACGACAGTTTAACCTCCTTTGTCCTAAACTCATACGGGTTTTCTACGAGATTTGAGGCTTCGGTGGCTACAGAACCCACCTCATAGTAAATCTTATCTCCATAAAGCGGGGTAATCTTTAGAACCACTTCGCCTGTTTCCTCGTCCCTGCGCAGCTCCTGAATCTGAACGCTGGTTTTTTCTTTGGGGAAAGGTCCCTTATCTATGTATCCGCCATATTCACGCCATATACCTTTCCTAAGCATCTCTTCTTTTAAATTGTCAAGCGCTGTTGGAATATGCCACTGCCACAATGGATTTGTTGCCGCTCGCTCTTTCACATCGCTCCACCGCATCTCTTTTTGCGTAAATATCCTCTCTTCGCACTTCTTCCTGAATATATCCCCTGTGACATCGGTAGTAAACTTCTGGCGCTGTATCAGTACATCCCTTATCTGCTTCTCTCCGTTATACTCGTTACCCACAAACTCCATCAAGAAATCGGCTTTCAAAAGGCCGGCCTTGCTGGGGTAATACAGCTGCGTGAAGGTTTCTCTGGCCGCCTGTAAAAGCTCCAACACTATCCTGTCTCTCTTCTCAAGAGCTTTCTGGTATTGAGGATTGTTGGCGGGAACTTTATCAACGTTTTCCATCCTGTTAATTATTTCATTAATCGCCCTGTGTTCCTTTGCGGCATGCAAGAGCTTTTCCATTGTACTCCTTGAACCAGAGAGAAACATTACCCTGTTCTTGTACTTCTCGTTCTCATAGAATTTTCGCAAGTCAGGATGTAAGCCCGAACCGCCTGTGTATGGTTCAAATAAAACAAGCGTAACCTTATCCTCAGAAAGCTCTATTTCATCAACAGCAGGGAAAACCAGTACTCTCTGGTAACAATCACCTATATTGGGCTTGAACTTTTCCTCCAGGAAAGTCCTCAATTCTTTTCTAGCGCTGTCATTGTCATAGGAATCAACCAGCGAATTAAGCTCGGCAATCAAGTTTCTGGTATTTTGGAAATACAGCCTGCCGTCCCTGTCGGTATGGAGATACCAGGCACGCATAACAAATTCATCAAGCGCCCTTTTC
The DNA here is from genome assembly GCF_047459465.1 of Caldicoprobacter sp. Taxonomy (NCBI): domain Bacteria; kingdom Bacillati; phylum Bacillota; class Clostridia; order Caldicoprobacterales; family Caldicoprobacteraceae; genus Caldicoprobacter; species Caldicoprobacter sp. Next base: position 3,007 of record NZ_VSCO01000143.1, read on the forward strand.
ACACGCCTAATGTCTTTCCCGGGCTCGCATAAGTACCCTATGGTCTCCTGCAGGGAAAGTCCCAGCAAAGCATTGGGCACATCCGCCAAAGAGGAAACCAGTATAAGCTTTGCAAGGTCCTGCATGTGGGATTCTCCCAAAGCCGCATCAACCGTTTCCGCAACCGACTTCCCACTTGAAGCAATATCATGAGCTATGGCATTGGCAAGCGAGGGTTTTACCTGTGTAATAGCACTGAGCATTTCGGGGTCATTTAAGTCAAAATCATAAGCGTGTATCAAATATTTATTTTTCGCCTTTGGATTGTCTCCCCTGTAAAGCTGAGAAACCACAATGCGCATCAACCGCAGCAGGCCTCTTGTCTGCTGAAAACCGGGATTTTCTTTAAACCTTGCATACAAGTCTCTCAGCGAAGGATGGAAAGGATAAGAATCCTTTATCCCAATGAAAATTTGATCAGGCGGCACATTGGTATACCCCATCTGTTTTGCTTCCGAAACAGCCTGTTTATAAGCATTTGCCACTTCATTTATCTCCGCATCGGATGGCAAAACTTTAAAAAGCCTCTTTCTCAAAATATGGTATATCTCGTCAGATGTCATGTTTACAGGTTCAATGTTTATAGCCAAACGATTGACCTCATTCTCAAGTTCCTTAAAAGAGGACTGCAAGAGTTCACTCCCGCTTTCGTATGTAGCCCTCAAATCTGAAATAACCAGGCACACGTTGGAAAGTTCCTCTTTATTTAAAGCATTAAATAGGTTTGCCAAAGCAGTGGTGGTCACCACGGCCAGATTAGAATCGCCAATAGGCTTCGACTTTGCATATTCCAAATAAGGAGGCAGCTCATCAAGGAGTATCAATAGCGGCTCTCCCTTTAAGAGGTTCACCCACGCGCTCTGGCCAGGCGCTTGCAGCGGGGAATAATAATCTCTAAACATCTCTTTTTTCCCGAGCTGCTCCGCAATAGCTCCCCATATACCATAGGGGGCATCACTTTCCCTTCCTGTAAAGCCAACAACTTTGATCTTCCCCAGGTGGCTGTCCTTGAACTTATCCCCCATTATCTTTATTCGAAATTCGGGATATTGGCACAATAGCCCCAACGCAATCATGTTATGCGTCTTACCGCCGCCCATGTTTTGAGTCAATTTAATGATACCCGCTGCGCTCTGCCTGTGAAAGCGCTTAAAAGCCGTCTCAAACAATATTTTCATGCCTTGAGTCACGTAGTTTTCTTCAAAAAATCGGTGGGGATCTATCCTATTTTCGATTAGATTTGTCAAATCCAATACATCATCTCTTTTTGTCTCATCGAAAACACTCTCGCGCGGCACACAAAGGTCATATAAGGTCTTCATGTTTAACCCCCGCCCTTCACTTTTTATTTCACAGCTAATAATCAGTGAAAAAAGCATATTCATACAAGAATGCTGCGTAGCTCTGTGTAAGATCATCTCAATTTCTTTGAAAGATACTATAAAAATCATTAAGCTAATAAATAAGTTTAATTTTCCTTA
>NZ_VSCO01000144.1:0-4508 GCF_047459465.1 Caldicoprobacter sp.
AGGCAGCCACAAAGATTGGATATAAATAAAGAGAATAAGCTGCTCATCCTCAATACAGCTTGATGACCATGCGGGTTATATCCACCGTTTTCACATCTCCAGGCTCCTCCGAGGCTTCCACCACGTGTGGAATGCTGGGCTCCAAGACAAGGCAGTTATCCGATAGTTCAACATCCCTCTGGGTCTCTATAAACACCCCAAAGGCAGGCTTATCTGATACCAGCTCTATTTTATTCCCCTTTACAACGCAGCTTATGTTAGGCTCTTTTAGTTCAAGGTTTCTAAAGGCGTCAAACACCAGGTAATTTCTCACGCTTTGGCCATCAGCTACCAGCTCCACAAACAGCACGGTATCCAAAAGTTCGCCGTTCTTTTCAACGGGTAAAACGGTTGGATCGGCATCCACAGGCATAACTACGGGCCTATAGCCAATTCCCAGCTCTTCAGGCTGTATACTGCCTATTACTGACGCACTGTTGGGCAATAAAATAGCCTTCATATATATCTCGCCCTTCTTGGTGCCATCGAGGGCATAGGCCGTCACCCGTACTCGTGCATCCAGCTCATCGAGGGTGTCATTTACAGCATGGATAAATATGCGCCCTTCCTTGTATTTGGGTACTATCAAGATGTTATGGAAGAAATTCTTGGTATAATAATACAGGCCTTTCTTCCTGCGGTGGTAATCGATACACGACCAGCTGGCCACCGGCCAGCAATCGTTTAGCTGCCAGTAAAGCGTACCGGCGGTGTTAAACTTCCTGGTACGCCAGTGCTCCACGCCGGTCTTTATAGCCTCAGCCTGGATAAACTGCGTCAGGTACACAAAGCTTGAAAAATCCTTCGGAAAACCAGCTTTGGCTATCATAAACCTTACCAGCCTTTCAGTGCCGTCCACCATCTTATTGTGGGACAGCATCACCGGGCTTAAGGGATGGCGGTCTTCAGGCTGAGTAAAAGAATATATGGTCTTAAGACAGGGCATGGCTTGAAATCCAAACTCGCTGATGAACCTGCCGGTATCGTTGAGATACTCATTGTAGTCTGCCCAGCCGCTCCATACCGTCCAACAATGGCGGTCCCCTTCAGCCATAGAGTTGGGGTCCTCTCCTCCATACGGGCTGGATACCCAGTAAGGACGAGAAGGGTCGTTTTCGGCGCAAACCCTGGGCAGTATTTCCTGGTATATATAGTTGCCTAAATATTTGGGAACGCCGTTGCCCCACCAAGAATGGAATCCCCAATTGTTTTCGTTGTTGCCGCACCACAGCACTATTGATGGATGTATCCTCAGGCTCTTTACCACGTGCTCGGCCTCTGTCTCAGCCAACCTTTGGAACCAATCAAACTGGTCTGGATATTGAGCACAAGCGTACATGAAATCCTGCCATACCATGATGCCCATCCTGTCGCACGCCTCGTAAAAGGCAGGGTGCTCGTATATGCCTCCACCCCATATGCGAAGCATGTTCATGTTTGCGTCCTTTGCGGCTTTTATGTAATAGTAATAATCGTCTTCCGTCAGCCTGGGCAAAAGGCTATCAGCGGGTATCCAGTTGGCCCCTTTTGCGAAGACCTTTTCCCCGTTTATTTCAAAGATAAAGCTTTCGCCCACCTCATCCCGCTCTCTTATGAGCCTTACGGTGCGAATGCCTGTCCTAAAGCTGTGCTCATCTACTGTTTTGCCATTGTGCACAAGGCGTAGCTTCACCTCATAAAGCGGCTGCTGCCCCATCCCATTGGGATACCACAGCGCCGCATTTTCTATTAACCCTTCCCAGCTCAATTGCAGCTTACCCCTGAATCTATCGATGCTTGCCTTTTCTGAGACGACGACTTTTCCCTGGTAGAATATTTCTACAAACGCTTCCATTTCATCGTGCAAAACTGTCTTCCCGTCATCGCCGGCAACCATTTCAATCTCTGCGCCCGTTGCTACAAAAGCCCCATCTTTATTGATACGCCTGGTTTCGAAAAAAGGATAGCGTATTTTGGCAGTTTCAACGACTTCCAGATACACCGGCCTCCACAGCCCTACCTGCGCAATCCTTGGCCCCCAATCCCAGCCATAGGAATATTGCGCCTTCCTCACATAGGGTCTGCCGATTTCGTTGTTGGCACCGCGCAGGGTGATAGGACTGTTACGCTCCATGGCCCGAATTGTCCTAATGGGGGAATCAAAATGCACTTCAACCTCATTTAATCCGCTTCGCAGAATTTCTCCCACATCGAAACGGTAAGGGATAAACATGTTTTCGGCTCTACCAAGATAATACCCATTCATATATACGTCTGCCAGAGTATCGATGCCTTCAAATACTAGATATACTCTACCCGATACAGGAAGAGCGTCGTTCCATTCAAACTCCTTGCGGTATATCCATTCTTCCTCCTCCAGCTTATGAAAATCTATCTCATTCAAACGATAAAATGGATCCCCCAGCTCTCCCAATGCCATCAGGTCCATCTGTACGCATCCCGGTACCCTGCCATTCTTCCACTGCTTGTCCTTCTTAGAACAGAACTGCCATGTCCCGTTAAGGCTTATAACGACGTTCATACAGTCTCCCCTCTCCATTAAAAATCTATGCAAATTCATATTATCGTCATCAGGCCTAAAAAGCCTATTTCTTCACGATAATCATATGCCATATTTGGGGCAGGGCTTCTCGCAAGATGAAGATTCCTATCCCCACAAACAGCAAGCCAGCCAAAAGCCGCAGGCAGCATGTGGGGACATACCTGGTCACAACCCCACCCAGAAAAGAGCCCAGCAGAGTAACAACAATTAAAGCTAAAGAAGCACCCAGAAATACCGGAAGAGGCTCTTTATGATGAGTTACCAGGGTAAAGACGGTTAGCTGAGTTTTATCGCCCAATTCGGCTATAAACAGCATACAGAAGGACAATAAGAATAGTTTCCAGTTCATTATGTACCGGCCTCCTCATTATGCCGTCCGGCATAAAGGGCGCTAGGATTGGCTATAGAGCCAATAACAATGTTTGAGCCTGCCCTCAAACTATTTTTTAGCTTACCTATAAAATTCTTACATCTGCAAAACCCAAATTATGCCTTTATCTTGAAATTTTTCCGTATGACATGTCTTCCAAAGCTATTATACCTTCCCATGTCAAAAAACTTCAAGAGATTTTAGCCGTAAGTTTTCCAAGGGCGCACTTTTCCAGTAACTGGGCTGTAGCTTGAACCATCCTTTCTACCGAAAAGGAGGTCACGATGCGCTGGCGCCCTTTCTGGCCAAAAACCTTTCTCAGGTGAGCGTTGTTAATCAAATGGATTACGGCACACGCCAGGGCTGCTGCATCTCCCGGCGGTACCAAATAGCCGTTTCCCCCGTGCTGGACTATCTCGGGTATCCCACCAACATTGGACGCCACAACGGGCTTGCCCATAGCCATAGCTTCGAGCACCGAGATCCCCAAACCTTCGGACAAAGTGGGCAGTACAAAGATATCCATGGCATCTAAATAACCCCATATCGGGGCTACGTATCCCGTGAATAAGACATCGCCTTCAACCCCAAGAGCCTTGGCCCTCATCTTAAGGGCTTCCTCATACGGGCCGGTCCCCACTATCATAAAGCTCACATTTTTACAGCAACCCCTTATCAGTGGTATGGCATCCAGAAGATGCTGAATGCCTTTGGAGGGTATGAGCCTGGCCACGCTTCCCACCACCACTGCATCGGGCCCTATCCCGAGGCGCTTTCTCACATTCCCTCCTCCGCCTTCGGGAGGCAACGATATGCCATTATATATAACGTTGATTTTGTCGCTAGGGATTCGGCACTTCTGTTCCAGTTCAAGCTTGAGCGCGCGGGACACTGCGATGATGCCCTCTGTACGTTTGGCCAGGACTTTTTCCAGTTTTGACAGCATTGTACTCTTAAAACCATGAGATGAGGACAACACGAAGTTATGAACGGTATAGACTTTAGGGCATCCGGCCAAAATGGCCCCGGCCCTGCCCACCACCCCGGCCTTAAACCCATGGCAGTGTAGCACATCCACCCCATGCTCGGTTATGATGCGCGCAATCTTCACCGCTTTTATAGCGTCCAAAGGCGGCTGTACCTCCCCGGGAAGATGAAATGGATAAACTTCTATACCCTCATCTTGCAGTTCCTTCATGATGGCTTTGTCAAAGCTGCAGGCTGCCAATACGTCAAACCCCGCAGCTTTCAGCCCCTTTACCAACGCAATGTAATGCTGCTTCATGCCCCCTGAAGCAGTCCGTATAAGCTCTAAAACCTTAATCCTTCTATTTAAATTCATACCCCTATCACTCTTACCCATACTTCAATTTTCTTTTAGCTGCATCTCACGATATGCTCCTTTAACTCCTCGATATCTTCCACTTGCTGTGCAATGACAAATATAAACGATAGGCCCACATATATCATGCAGGTGGCAGCAGCCACTATGCCCGAATCGTTGACCGCAAAGGCCACAGCGCTCCCCACAATCCCGCTGATAAAACCATAATACAA
>NZ_VSCO01000145.1:0-4496 GCF_047459465.1 Caldicoprobacter sp.
TATATATATAAACGCCAATAACGATGTAAAGCCCAAAACGACGATCAATACGGCTGTTATGGCAGATGAAATGCCCATTTTTAACTTTTCGTTTACGGTAAAAAAGGTGACCAGTCCAAAGGCTATAAAGGGTACGGCGAATATTAAGCCTTCGAGATAGTACGGTTCCACTGTTTCCATGATTACAAGGGCATATACCCCGTAAATAGAACGAAGGAGATTATCGTTATTATGGCCGGGAAAGGCGCCTTTTTGAATATCGATAGCAATGGCGCTTTAATGCTTTTTATGGATGCCACCCTCCCAGGTATTAAATTGCTAACGGGTTTTTAGTAGATCCCTACCGCTTTTTCTGAATTAGCCATAACCTGTACTATTAATTACTATACTGGTATACATTGTATTTTACGTTGCTCTTATCGAAAGTTATATGAAAATTCCATATTGCAATACGCCGGCAAGTGCCCAAGGACCATCGGTATTTTCTTTAACCGGTAAATTTTTTATCGCCTCTAAAACGGCATCACTCATATTTACTTCAGGCGTTTGATAGCTGGTTTAAGGGTTATGCATTGAATTATGCAGGCCAATTCGGTTACCCCTTTTATAGGCTTTGCTTATGTTGGAAAGAAAAGAAGGGCGGGGTTAAGCCGTGTGTTCGAAGCTAAATTTTCGCATTAAATTTTTTCTTTAAGTAAAAAATAATGGTTAGAATAAGGTTATGACAAGGAGGATAAAGGATGCACAACGGTGAGGCCATAAAATCCCTAAACCAGCTATTACAGGGAGAATATATGGCAGTTGAGAGCTTTAACAACTTTTTATCCAGGTTGGATGAAGAGAATGTCAGGCAGGTTTTCAAAGAAGTACAGAAACAGCACAGGGAAAACATAAGCAGATTGGCAAGTTATATTCAGGATATCGGGGGAAAGCCGGAGGAGAATCTGGGGCTGAAGAGAAAGATGGGGGAAATAAAAATCAATATGGATTTGGGGTCTCACCCGGATACGGCCAAGATCATAGAAAAGGCCATTGAAGGGGAAACTCAAGGGGTCAACATGGCCGAGAAAGTCCTAAGGGGCAACCTAGACGACAGGTCGAGGGACGTTGTAGGCGAAATACTGAACAACGACAGAAAATCGATCGAGAAGCTAAAGAGCCTGCTAAAGTCAATAACAGATAATCGCGACATTTCATACTCAATATTAATTGTACAATAACGGTATCACCACAGTCTATCTATACTGGCTCTTATCCTGGATAACTGCCCATAATAAAATGAAGGGCATATAAAGCCCTTCACCAACGGCTTTTATGATATTTTCGAACTGTACGGCCGCTTTACAGCCTTACGGTTTGACCGCTTTTTATCTCAACGGGCTGATTGTCTACTTTCAACCAAACGGATATGGCCGAGGGGTTATATACTACATCCCCTTTTGCCGAGAATTCAAGGGCTCTTAGCGCTTTTATGTATCTTACTATCTCGATATTGGTAGCGTACCAGATATCCTCCCTGCCTGACATAAGCTTACAAAAATCTTCTATAAGCTGCCAGTTATTCTGCCTTTCAAATTCGAAGCTGTGTCCCCATACATACATAAGCTTTAGCTTTCCTTCATATTTATACTCCAGAAACCTTCGTCCCATCTCCATTAAATTATCGTTATGGTGGCAAGTTGGCGACCAGGTTAAAAAGTTATCGGGTATACGAAAATCTTTATGGGATGTAACGGTCCTTGCGTATTCAATGCCCAGGCCGGGCAGCATGTCTACAATCTTTTGGTTGTAGACCCCAAAGGGATAGGACATTCCTTTTACGGGGTATCCAACTAAGGACTCCAGGGCCTTTCTGTCCTCCATTATTTCTTCCACTACTGCTTCAACGGGTATACAATCTAAAAATGGATGGGTTCTTGTGTGAACTGATACCTCGTGGCCATGGTATAGCTGCGCTACCTCATCTGGCGAAACAAAAGGCTCCTTTCCCAGATTCCCAGAGTTTAAATGGAAAGTCCCCTTTATTCCGTACCTGTTAAAAATTTCAACCAACCTTCTGTCAAATATCTGTCCATCATCGTAGCTCATGGTCAAGGCTTTTGTTTTTCCGTGAGGGAACAGATCGAATTTGATGTTCATCGTTATCACCTCGTTAAACAGCATTTTATTCTTCAGTTGTAAAGGGCGAAGCGGGCAAGCCTTCCCTGTTGTAAAGGTTAGCTCCCTCCGGGTTATCGGCCCATGCATACCGTACTGCAACGGGATTTGGAATATCATCGTGCCAAACTACTACGCGATCATCTTCTATGATGGCCTTTGCCCATACGAACTTTTTATCTCGGCCGGCTATTGCAAAGTGCTTTAGCTGACCACCGCCTTTTACCATCAATCCGCTGCCTATATTGGAAAACTCGATTATAGCTTTGTTACCTTCTACCCTCATGGATTTATAAAGTGGGCCTGAGGCCACCAGGTCTTTTTCGCCGTATGCCAGCTTTCGGGCAAGTAGGGCAAGCCTTTCTCCCACATCTTTTTTGTTTAACGGATGCAGGTCATTCCATTCTCCAAGGTCAATGGCCACGGCCATACCCGTATTGGGAAGGCACAGCGCCCTTCGCTGTTCTTCTCTCAGCTGGGCCCATTGGCTTTCGGAAGGCTGATCTTTTGCCTCCATGAAGTTTGCCAGCTGCACATAGAGGAAGGGAAAATCGCCCTGCCCCCATTTCTTCCTCCAGTCGGCTATCATGGCACAGAACTTTTCGCAGTATCCTTTAGGATCATCGGTGTTGGATTCGCCCTGGTACCATATGACGCCCTTGATACCGTAGTTCAAAAGCGGGGCGATCATGCCGTTGAATAGTCCGGTGGGCTTATATTGAAAGAAGGTCACAGTCGGTAACGGTTCATCAATTGCCGCTCCTACCCTGTACTGCCATTCCCCTTCCAGGTTAATTTCATAGCCATGGCCAAAAAGCTTGTATATCTTGCCCTTTACGAATTCACCATTGCCGTCGTTGCTTATGACCCTTACAGTAATTACATTTTTGCCCGCTTTGAGAAGGCCGGCAGGAACCTCATATTTTCGAGGAGGATAGCGGTATGAAGTGGAACCCACTAAAACGCCGTTGACATAAGTCCGGTCGCTGTCCACTATAGTACCCATATAAAGCTTTGCGGGTTTACCGGCCATGAAGGCAGGTACATCGATTTCCTTCCTGAACCATACCGCTCCCTTTATCGAATCCAGTCCCATTTCTTTCCATGAGGCCGGCAGTTTCACCCTTGCCCAATCCGATGCATCATATTCCGGGGCGAACCAAGGTACATGGTCTTTTTGGATTCCCTTGTCGTTTTCGTCTATGCTTTCATACCAGGCACGGACTTTGGCTTCTTCCATCTGTTTTATGGTGTCTATGTATCCGTCAACCCTCAGCTGCTCCACTATTTCCATGTTTCCGGGGAATTGCCTTACCACTTCTTCGCTCATCCAGGCCTCTATCGGTGTCCCGCCAACGCATGCCTTTATCAAACCTATGGGAATACCGTATTTTGCAAACAAGGCTTTTGCAAAGAAATATCCCACTGCTGAAAATCTCAGGACGGTATCGGCATTCAGCGGTTCCCAAATGCCACCATCCAGATCTTCTCTGGGCCCGTTAAAATCATATCTGTCAGGGACTGTAAACTGCCTTATTAAAGGGTTGTCACAATGCGCTATCTCATCCTCATAGATATCTTTTACCCTTTCCATAGGTATAACCATGTTTGACTGCCCGGAACAGACCCAGACATCTCCGATTAATATATCCTTCACGATAATGCGTTGCTGGGATGCCGTTATTTCCATTGAATGGGGTCCACCGGCTGGCAATTTGGGCAGGAGTACCTCCCATTTTCCTTTGGCGTCAGCCGTGGAACTATAAGTTTGGCCCATAAAACTGACCGTTACAGTTTCGCCCGGTAAGGCCCACCCCCAGATCTTTATATCCTTATCCCTTTGTAATACCATACCATCACTTATAAGTCGGGGCAATCTGAGTGCCATAATCAATCCCCTCTTTGAAGTTGGTTTATGCAGTATCCCGCATTATACGCCCTTATGCCATGACTTTTTTGATAATTCCGACAATTATTTAATTGCTTTCCAGTTCGATTAAATTTTAACACGCTACTCTAAAAATAACAAGGGTTCATACGGGGTTGAGCGCCATGTTGTATAGAATTGTGTTAATATTTATAATAAATCAAAAAGCATTTCATTTTAATTTCAATTGACGGCCACTATCCGAATGCGAAAACTATATTGATAATTTAGGGGGGTAGGGAAGTATGTCGATGAAAGGGTACAAAAATTTTACGGCAGCCATCTATTGTCCTGTGGGCGATTTGATCGGCATTACCGACTTGGATGAGTTTGCAAAGCGCTTTGAGTGGATTGAAAAGCACGTCAAAGTGGGGAAGGTATATCTGGAGACCCACAGGCACGGCGTGGTGAT
>NZ_VSCO01000146.1:0-4431 GCF_047459465.1 Caldicoprobacter sp.
TTTCTATCGCTGGCCTTTTTCATTTTGATAATGGTCTACTCCATGTATCAGGTTTTATTCAAAGGGTGTGTATACTGGAAAGGAAGGCAGATTGAAGTTAAAAGCAGGAGGGGCCTATGACTGTATTGTATTTTATTATGGAATTTTTATGCGGTTCGCTCATGTTTTCGTACTGGCTTGGGCTTCTAGCTAAGAAGGATTTAACAAAAGTGGGGGATGGCAATCCCGGAGCATTTAATTTGTGGTTAGCGACAGGGTATAAGTTGGGGCTGCTGGGAGTGTTATTGGACTTCATGAAAGGTTATTTTCCCCTTGTGGTACTGATACAGCGCGAGATGATCGCCGATTCATCCATCGCAACGGTGGCATTTGCTCCTATTCTGGGACACGCTTTTTCCCCTTTTCTCAGAGGAAGAGGCGGCAAAGCGATAGCTGTAACCTTTGGGGTATGGAGCGCCGTCACCCAATTTAGAATTTCTCTGGTTTATGCGGTAATTCTGGCGGTCCTTTATGTCATTGCAAGGATGGTATATCGGGGTGAGAATACACCTACCGAAACCGATGGATTCATGGTAGTATTTGGCATGTGGATGCTGGGACTATATATCTTTTTTAAAGCTTTTCCCCATTATATCAGATTGTTATGGCTGGAGAATTCCCTTCTCATCACGTATAAAAACAAGGAAAAACTGCAGGTCTTTTTTAAGAACGTATACAGCAAGTATTGGAACCGCGGTACTACTGTTGGGATGTAGGCTTTAAATCGACCTTATGTAGAATAAATTTTAAAAAATCGTTTTTAAAAATGAGATAATCTAATATAATTGAGACAAACCGCCCATAATGCGTATTAACTGTTTTTGACATTAGAAATAAAAGTGTTAAAATCTTATCCTAGGCTTTGTTAGCACTCGTAATTATTGAGTGCTGATAAGATTTTGGCCTTATTGCATGAAGTAAGCTCCTAAAGAGACATTTTAAGGCATCAAATGGCTTTAAGTAAGCCAATTTTTAGACGTTTTAGCAGATTTGTAGTTGTTCAGCTCCAATGATAATAGTTGATGTTTAAATCTATACAAATGACAAATAAGTCTTCAAAAGTTGTATTGCTTTCTTCAAATTGTTTGATTTTAAATCAACAATTTTAAAGGGGGGAATGCAACTTATGAAGGCATTGTTTCTTGTGGGAGGAATGGGGACAAGGCTGAGACCCTTGACCAATAAAATTCCAAAGCCAATGATTCCTATCATGGGCAAACCGTTACTTGAGAGAAGCATACTCAACCTGAAAAGCGTAGGAATAAAGGAAGTGGTGTTGAGCACTTGCTATAGGGCTCAATATATTCAAAGATATTTTGAGAATGGAGAAAAGTTAGGGATGAAAATTTATCATGTTAAAGAGGATATACCTCTTGGGACCGGTGGAGCGATAAAGAATGCAGAGGAGTACTTTGATGATACCTTTCTGATATTTAATTCGGATATTCTCAGCGACATAGATTTAAAAGAGTTTATCAAATATCACAGGGAAAAGGGAGCTGATGTTACCATTGCTGTGACGCAGGTGGATGATCCGTCCATGTACGGAGTTATAGAATATGACGAGAATGATTATGCCATTTCGTTTAAAGAGAAGCCGCAACCCCATGAAGTTACTTCTAATTTCATAAACGCTGGCGCGTATATATTTGAACCAAAAGTATTGGAGGAGATCCCCGCAGGGCGCGTGGTATCGGTGGAGAAGGAAGTGTTTCCCCAGCTTATTGAAAAGGGCTATAAGATTGCAGTATATAAAGGGTGTTCTTACTGGATAGATATTGGTACGCCTGAGAGGTATCTGCAGGCTCATATGGATATAATGTCAGGTAAATACAGGATAAACGGTTTAAATTTTTCGGGTAAAGGGATATATAAAGGACCGGGTTGTGACATCCATAGTTCGGTGAAGATATATGAGCCGGTGTATATAGGTGCCAATGTAAAGATTGAGGAAAATGCGTCAATAGGTGCAAATGCCATTATAGGAGATAATGTACGCATAGGCAGAGGAGTAAGGATCATGAGAAGCGTTATATGGAATGATGTAGTGGTGGAGAATGGAGCCACGCTGATCGATACCATTGTAGCTTCCAATTGTAGGATAAAACAAGGATGTGACTACTACAGTACGGTGTACGTAGGGGAAGACAGCCGTCCCATGGCAATATAGTTTTATGTTTTCAAATTTCAAGAAAGGGGTGATGAATGGCTGTGCTCCATAAGGCCAGAAATGTCGTATTTGTAAGCACTTATCCGCCTAGAGAATGCGGACTGGCTACATTTACTCAAGACCTGGTAAACGAGCTGGATGAAATAGCTCTTATAAATAAACCCAGGGTTATTGCCATGAGCAACGGGAATTATCGATACGATGATAGGGTTATCATGGAAATTGAGCAGTATGATAGGGGCAGTTATGTAAAAGCCGCTAAGAAGTTGAGCGAGACTGATACCGAATTGGTGGTCATAGAACACGAATATGGAATATTCGGTGGCGATTGGGGAGATTATATTTTGGATTTTGTAGACAATTTGCATATACCCTTTATCGTCACCTTGCATACCGTTCTACTGGAGCCCTCCGATAAACAAAAAGAGATTATAAAGGTCCTGGCCGAAAAAAGCCGAAGGGTTGTCACCATGGCCAACAACACGGTAAAGATTTTGACGGACGTATATGGAATAGATGTTGATAAAATTGAGGTTATACATCACGGCGTACCTTACAAGGCTGCAGAACCCAGGGAAAAGCTTAAGGAAAAATACGGCTTTAAAGGGAGGCAGATAATCAGTACATTTGGCCTTATAAGTCCGGGTAAGGGTTTGGAATATGCTATAGAAGCTGTAGCAGAGGTGGCCAAAAAGCACCGGGAAGTGCTGTACATCATACTGGGGCAAACACATCCGTGCGTGAGGAAGGAATATGGCGAAAGCTATAGGGAGAAGTTAGAAGCATTGGTGAGGAGTTTGAATGTAGAAGAGAATGTACAGTTCGTTAACAGATACCTTACAAAAGATGAAATTATAGAGTATTTACAGCTTTCGGACATATACATGACGCCATACCTTAGTAAAGATCAAGCGGTAAGCGGTACTTTGGCCTACGCAGTGGGATATGGCAAAGCCATAGTCTCTACGCCATATCCGTATGCCAAAGAGATGCTGGCAGATGGCAGGGGCATGCTGGCTGAGTTTGCAGATTCCATATCGCTGGCAAGGTGTATTAACTATATACTGGAGAATCCGGAGGTGAGGGAGGAGATGGAGAAAAAGACCTTAGCTCTTGGTAGGACGATGACGTGGAAGAATATCGCTAACCAGTATGCTGAGCTATTTATAAAGACCATTGAGGAAAACCACTCAAAAGGAGATATGCGGATAGGATGATGCGGTACGATTTGATTAAGATGAGAAATGATAAGCATGTTTTCCGCATGACTGACGATACGGGGATATTGCAGCATGCCAAATATGGGGTACCTGATCCTACCAAGGGCTATACCACCGATGACAATGCAAGAGCGCTGATCATGGCGGTACTCCTTTATGAGCAGAGACCGGTGAAGAGATACGAAACTCTTCTTTACAGATATATTGGCTTTTTGCTTAATGCCCAGAATGAAGATGGCTGGTTCAGGAATTTCATGGATTATGACAGGCGGTTTATTGAAGAAAGGGGTTCTGAAGACTGTTTTGGGAGATGCTTATGGGCGCTGGGGTTTACCATATCCAATGAACATGTGCCCGTGAACATAAGCCGTGTTGCAAAATATCTCTTGAACAAAGCTCTTCCGAATTGTAATAAGTTACTTTATCCCAGAGGAAAAGCTTACTCGATCATAGGATTAGGTTTTTTAGACGATGATCAGGCCAAAGAGATGATAAGGAGTTTGGCAAATTCACTCGTACATGAGTATTATAACCATTGCAGGGAGGATTGGAAATGGTTTGAAGGCATACTTACCTATAGCAATGCCATACTGCCATGGGCTATGCTAGTGGCTTTTCAGTCAACAGGAGAGCAGCGCTTTAAAGATATAGGATTAGAAAGCCTTGGTTTTTTGGTAAAACATACCTTTAGCAGGGGATATTTTAAGCCAATAGGCTGTCATGGCTGGTTTGAAAGAGGGGGTAAGCCCGCCGAATTTGATGAACAACCTGTAGAGGCCTGCGAAATGCTGCTTGCTTGTCTTAAGGCATATGAGATAACGGGAGAAGACGGGTATCTTGAAAAAGCGAAAATATGCTATAGTTGGTATACGGGTTATAACTCTAAAGGTGTTAGCCTCATTGATCCACAGACCGGTGGATGCTATGATGGCATTACAAAAGATGGCGTAAATTTAAATCAAGGTGCAGAAAGCCTTATATCTTATTATATCTCTCTTCTGA
>NZ_VSCO01000022.1:0-19012 GCF_047459465.1 Caldicoprobacter sp.
CCAGTGGGCTGACCGTTGTTTGCTATGATAATGGTGTGAAGATATATATCAATTACAATAAGGATAAATCCATAAAAGTAGGTGAAACGGTCATTGAGCCAATGTCTTATAAGGTTTATGGGGTAGGTGAAAATTAAATGAAATTTAAATGGTTGGGCAGCAAGAAAAAACAGAGAGCTTTAAGAAGGAGAGAAGCCCTTGCAGGATATCTATTTGTATCGCCTTGGATAATAGGAGTTTTGATGTTTTTGATTATCCCACTAGCTCAGTCCTTTTATTACTCGCTCTGCCGGGTGAAAGTTTCGCCCAGAGGGAGAATATTCGATTTTATTGGAATACGAAATTATACAGATATATTCAGGGTGGATGTATACTTTGTAGAGGATTTAATAGGCTATTTGTTAAATACTTTAATTTCGGTTCCGGTTATTGTAGTATTTGCTTTGATTATGGCTATATTACTGAATGGGAAGTTTAAAGGGAAAGGCTTGTTCAGGACAATATATTTTCTTCCTGTTATTATTGTCAGCGGTCCTGTGATGGGAGAGTTGGCAGACCAGGGCGCAACCAGTATACCTGCAATGAATGTAACTGCTATAAGCCGGGTATTGAATGAAATGTTGCCAGGTTTTTTAGCAGAGCCATTTGTTAATTTGTTTAATAATATGATTCTTATCCTTTGGTATTCGGGAGTACAAATATTAATATTTCTTGCGTCTTTACAAAAAATAGATAATTCACTATATGAAGCTGCAAAGATTGACGGAGGATCAGGATGGGAGTGTTTCTGGAAAATTACATTGCCAACCATTAAGCCAATAATTTTACTGAATTCAGTGTATACAGTCATTTATATTTCGAGCAATGAGCAAAACGTAATAATTAACTCTATATACAATGACATGTTTGCGGTAAATAGAGGGTTTGGGTTTGCTTCAGCAAAGGCTTGGATGTATTCTGTAGTGGTATTGGCTATAGTTGGTTTGTGGACACTTGTTTTGAGGAATAAAGATACCTATCAAGCCGAGATAAAACGGGAAATGAAAATGGCCGCCAAGAGAGAAAGAGAGAGGAGAAGGCTAAGAGCAAGGCAAGCTAGGCGTGCCAAGCTAGCAAAGTTTCTAGGTAGGGGGGCCATTGTGAGATGAAATTGGAAATGAGTAAAAATATAGCCACCATAGCGAGAGCAAAAGAGTTTGAGAGAAGAAGAGAAAAAATAGTAAAATTTTTAAAAGGGACCAATGATAGAGAAGGATTTATTCATAGAGTATTTAGATATTTTTTGCTAATAATTATTGGATTTATATACCTTTATCCTCTGCTTTATATGATCAGTACCAGTCTTATGTCGTTGGATGACTTGCTGGATGTGTCGATAAACTGGATACCTTCTGAATTTTATATAGATAACTATGTGAATGCTGCCAAAGCG
Source organism: Caldicoprobacter sp. (assembly GCF_047459465.1). NCBI lineage: Bacteria > Bacillati > Bacillota > Clostridia > Caldicoprobacterales > Caldicoprobacteraceae > Caldicoprobacter > Caldicoprobacter sp. The sequence continues at coordinate 1,433 of NZ_VSCO01000022.1, forward strand.
ATGGATTTCTGGAAAGCATTTTTGGACAGCATTATCATTGCGGGTGTTCCCACGTTAATTCAAGTGGCTTCTTGTGCCGTAATAGGATATGGATTTGCAAGATTTGATTTTAAAGGGAAAAGGCTAATGATGCTGATACTTATATTTTCTTTCATATTACCTAAACAGGTTACTATGATGCCTACCTATCAGCTGTATACTAAATTGGGGCTAATCGGCAGTTTAAATGCATTTAATTTATCGGCTTTATTTGGTCAAGGTTTGAATGCGCAAATATTTATATTGATATTCTATCAATTTTTCAGACAGATGCCGCAATCATTAATTGAAGCCGCGCAAATTGACGGTGCAGGCAACATAAGGACTTTTTTGAGGATTGCAGTGCCTTCTGCAGCCCCGGCTATATTGGTTGTATTTCTGTTTTCTTTTGTATGGTATTGGAATGAATCGTATTTGACTTCTATGTTTGTGACTGGGTTAGGAAGTGGAAGGACAAGCCAATGGACTTCTCTGGTTGTAGAGCTTAAGAATTTTGAAGATATTTATGCTCAGTATAATCGAAACAACCAGGAACAATTAAGAAATATCAATGAGTCTATTAAAATGGCAGGTACATTTTTAAGTATATTGCCCCTATTGATTATGTACGTGTTTTTACAAAAGTACTTTGTTGAAAGCGTAGACAGAACGGGTATTACAGGGGAGTAATAAAGGGGTTATGTAACCTCTTTATTATAAAATTTAAAATAAGGAGGAGGATATGTATATGTTAAAAATCAAAAAGCTGCTCTGTCTGTTATTGGTTTTTGTATTGAGTTTTACTTTATTAACAGCTTGTGGCAAGAAAGACGATAAAACGGATACTTCTGTCACCGAACCTGGCAACCAGGATACTGCTCCTTCTACAGATGAGAGCGGTACCGAACAAGATGGAGGGAAAACAGTTGAAAAGTCTCTCCCGCCTATGACTACAGAGGAGATAACCCTAATCTATGCTTCCTGGGAAAACGAAGTTCTCACAACGTTTTTGGCTCAGAAGTTCATGGAGAAGTACCCCAACATAAAGGTAGAGGTAGTAACTCTTCCGCTGGATGGATACAATGATGCCCTATTAAACTTTATTGCTACCGATAGAATGCCTGATGCTTTCTGGATATTGGGCGAATGCGATTTTGCAATTCACAATCAGCTTCTGGGGGATATGACGGAGTACTGGGAAAATGACCCAGAAGCGGAAAACGTTTTGTATACCATTAATGAATGCAAGTTCGGCTACTATGGTACCGACAGGAAATGGGCAACGCCTGTTAAGTTCTTCCCTGAAATTATTTTCGCAAACAAGGCACTGTTCGAGCAATTGAATGTAGAAATGCCTCCTATGGATTGGACATGGGAAGAGATGATTGAATATGTTAAGAAGATGACTATACCCGAAAAGGGAATATATGGATTTAATCAATACAGGAGAATCGTAACCTGGTACCCAGTTTCGGCGTTTGACGATTGTTGGGGTGAGTTTGGTTGGGATGGCCAATCCTACCACTTTGAATATTGGGCTGATGGGATACAGCAAGAAGCAGAGCTGGTAAATGGTGGGTATCATGCGCCGCCATATGGCTCTGATGAGGCAGAAGCTGCATTTGGAGATAGGAATATGTGGGCTGCTGACTCCGGTAAGATCGCTTTCCAATTTGATGCCTGGTGGACCTTTAATAATCTGTTCGCAAGAGATACCTACTTGGAGAAAGGGCTTATATATGTTCCATATCTTGTTCCCAGAGTGGAAGGTTCAAAGAGTCAGAAGAGAATGGCAACCCTTGACTTCGGTGGTATTTCCTCTTCAACAGAGCATCCCAGGGAAGCTTATGAATTGCTCAAGTTTATGAACTGGGGTGAGGAAGGCTGGATGGCCAAGATCGAAGCGTACAAGACTTTGACCAATCCCGATGGTTCTGCGCTATCTGTCGATGCTCTGCCGATTACTTTAAGTGAGACAGTATGGAAAGAAATAAGGCAGTTCTTCCCGGGAGAAGATGATCCTTATGGCAGGGCTCCATGGTTTGATTACTGCTTAGAGAATTGTAAATACCCCATTCCTTACGGTGGAACTACAATTCCAGGTTTTAGCACTTTCTTGGCAGAGGCATATGCTGGCGTAGAGGATTCAATTTTCAATGGAGGCGTAGATCCTCACGATTTGGTGGATGAGTTAAACGAAAAGGCAAATGCTGCCAATAGAGAGGCTATGAAGGCCTTTGAGAATTACAAATAATGTTAAAAGGATAATTTTAAGCGATAAAAAGAGTAGGGCCATGTTGATGCCCTACTCTTTTCTTTTTGTATTCATTTGCCATTGAAGCTTTTATGCAATTTTAACTGAGCATTCTTTTCAAAATAGATAATGTAAGCAGGTTAAATTAAAGGGTTTGACCTGCTTATATTATCTTTATTTAGAATTTTCCGTTGATCCATTGCTCTGTGAGCCATTGGTCTGGTTTTCAAATATGATGCGGAATTTAATTCCCTGATTGTAGTTTCCAAAGCCCCTCCCAAAGATGGTGACGCCCCCTATGTTTTCGGCCGTATCGGGTACTGATATTCTAAGGATTATATCGCTTTTATGGTTGATATTGAGCTTTTCGATGGTTGTATCGGAAATCCATTTACCATCGATGAAGGTACCTTCAGAGTTTATTGAAAGAAGTTTTAAAAGGCCGTACTGGTTCCAGTTGGGAAACCACCAAACTGGCGTATATAACCCTCGAACGGCTCCGAAATCTCCTGGACTGGTCCAATAACCCAGCGGTATGCCGTTGATAGAAAAATGTATATCGCTGGGCCAATCTTCGCAGATGCCCGGGGCTTCAGAAGAAAGCTCCATAGAAAATTGCAGCTCTACAGCTTTTTGCCATGGTTTCAAATAGTTGGGAATTCGATATTCTACAAAGCCTTTTGTAAACCATAGTATACCGGCATCTACCCGTTCCGGGTCATCAAAGTATCGGGGGTCGTCCACTTCGCCTATAATGTGATCTTTTGTCGCTATTCCACAGGTCGGGTATACTTGATAGGCGGTGAAATGTCCTACATCGATTTCGCCTTGATACATTTGTTCAAGCCTGATATTAGATGCCAGTTCAATCAGCAGTTTATCTTCCTTTAGATGACAAACTTTTTGCAATCCTCTTTTTCCTGGCATTAATTGGACATCCACCAGACCACATTTGGATAATATTCTTATATGAGCTGTTAAGGCCCCATTTGTTATGCCCAGCATTTCAGCCATCTCATTCATGTTGAGATGCTTATGCTGCACTAACAGCTGAATTATTTTAAGCCGTATTTCTGAGGAAAGGGCTTTGAATACTTCCATTCCTTGGTTGAGATCCTGTATATGCTTCATATTTCTATCACCCACGTCAAAAGTATTATTATAAATATTTTAGCAAAATCTAAAGTTTTCTATATAATAGCATTTTATCAATGCCTTTGTAAATAGGTAATTTTTATTAAACTTTAGCCAAATTTTTGTCTACAATATTGGAAAAAGCATTGTTCTCTTTATGGCATAAAAATAGGCCAGACATCTCGGTTCTGGCCTATTGGAATTGCAAACATATGGACGCATAACAGTTTCTACTTTTTCAACCCTTTGTATATTCTAACCAGCGATTTTCCAGGTTGGCATCATTGAGCGTTTCCATGATGTAATCGGTAAACTGAGCGCCTGTGGCTCCTGTATCCCTGCCGGTTATGACCAGCTTTTTCTCGTACGTTCCACAGATATCCAGCGCCATATCCAGCTTTCTGGCTTTATCCCTGTATCCTATGTGTTCAAGAAGCATGCCTGCAGCGCGGATTATGCTGCTGGGGTCGGCGTATTGCGTACGCCCCTCCTCCACCATGCGCGGAGCCGAGCCGTGTATGGCCTCAAACATGGCATAGCGCTTTCCGATGTTAGCGCTTCCGGCGGTGCCTACTCCTCCCTGCAATTCGGCAGCTTCATCAGTTAATATATCCCCATACAGATTGGGCAAAACTATAACTTTAAATTGCGTTCTGCGCTTGGGGTCTAAAAGCTTTGCGGTCATGATGTCGATGTACCAGTCATCCCATTCGACATCGGGGTATTCCTTGGCCACTTCACGGGCTATGTCCAGGAACTTTCCATCTGTGGTTTTAACCACATTGGCTTTTGTCACCACTGTTACCTTGTTTAAACCGGTCTTGCGGGCATAATCAAAAGCGGCTTTAAGGATTCTGTAGGACCCTTCATAGGTGGTTATGGTAAAGTCTATGGCCAGGTCTTGGTTGACGTGGATGCCTTTGTTGCCAACGGCATAGGCACCCTCAGTGTTCTCGCGGAAGAAGGTCCAATTTATGCCTTCCTGGGGGATCTTTACGGGCCTTACGTTGGCAAAAAGGTCTAGCTCTTTTCTCATGGCCACATTGGCGCTTTCTATGTTGGGCCATGGGTCTCCAGCTCTTGGCGTGGTGGTAGGGCCTTTGAGTATTACGTGACACTGCTTGAGCTCTTCCAGTACATCGTCGGGGATGGCCTTGTTATGCCTGGCGCGGTTTTCGATAGTGAGACCGTCTATGACTTTAAAGGCTATCTTGCCTTCCTTTATCTCGTCTTGAAGCAAGGATTCCAATACCCTTTGAGCTTGGGAAGTGATATACGGGCCTATGCCATCACCGCCGACTATGCCGATGACTATTGTGGGCAACTTGCTGTAATCTATGAAGTCTTGATCCTGCTTCATCCTTTCTATTCTCTCTAACTGTTCTTCAATGAGCTTTCCAAAATGTTCCTTCGCCCGCTCAATCATCTCTTCTTTGGTCATGGTCTGCTCCCTCCCTCTTTTAGTCAAATGTAGTGAATTTTTTATATGTTCTAAGTTTAATGGATTATAAACTTGATTTCAACCCGATATTTACAGTTGTCTGCAGATATGTTACCATGATTATGTAGAAAGGTTTGGAATGATATTGATATAACAATGAAGGGCATGGTAGACGTGGTCAAACAATACTATACTATAAAACAGAGAGCACGGCATGAAATTATAATACAGAAATCCAGATTTATTGGCGATGCATTTCATATCAGCTCTGAGCAGGAAGCCCTTGAAAAGCTTCAGGAGGTAAAATCGGAGTTTCCTGATGCCACCCATCATTGTTACGCCTATGTGGTAGCCCAGGAAACTTTGAGCCAGCGTTTTAACGATGACGGTGAGCCTAGCGGTACCGCTGGGATGCCGATATTGCAAGTTATACAGAGCAGGGGATTAAAGAATGTATTGGTAGTGGTAACCCGTTATTTCGGTGGGATAAAGCTGGGTGCCAATGGTTTAGTTAGGGCCTATTCGAGGGCGGCTGTTGAGGTTTTAAATGAGGCTGGAACAAGGCGTATGGTATTAAGCCCCAGCGGAGTTATATCGGTGGACTACTCTTATATTGGACAGGTAGAATACTTTTTACGTCAGAAGGGTGTACATCTTATTGATGTGAAGTACAGCGATAAGGTCACCATGCAGGTTATCACGCCCATAGACTGGGATGATCTTTGCAAAATGCTGAAGGAGATATGTAGAGGAAAAGTCGAGTTTAAGGAGTTTCCACCCGTATTCCATTCATGGGAATAGAATTGTCCTTGTATTTGATATCTTAAGGCAACTTTCCTATGAGAATATAAATGAGAGGAATATAAAGGAGTGATGTACATATGCTTAAATGGCTCAAAGAAGCAGTACTTGAGGCCAATTTAGAACTTCCTCGTCGAGGCCTGGTTATTTATACCTGGGGTAATGTCAGCGGCATATCAAGGGAAGAGGGCTTGGTGGTCATAAAGCCAAGCGGTGTTCCTTATGAAGAGTTGAAGCTGGAAGACCTGGTGGTAGTGGACCTTGATGGGAATCAGGTGGAAGGAAAGCTCAGGCCTTCATCCGATACTCCTACGCATCTGGTGCTGTACCGCGCTTTTCCTGAAATTGGGGGTGTGGTACATACACATTCGTCATGGGCAACCAGTTGGGCGCAGGCTGGGCGCGGGATTCCAGCTCTGGGCACCACCCATGCCGATTATTTTTACGGGGAGATACCATGTACCCGTGACATGACTGCTGAGGAGATACAGAGGGGCTATGAGGCTGAAACCGGAAACGTCATAGTTGAAACCTTTAGGACAAGGGGGATAAATCCACTCCACGTGCCCGGCGTACTGGTTAAAAATCACGGGCCCTTCAGCTGGGGCAAGGATCCCCATGAAGCGGTTCACAATGCGGTGGTAATGGAAGAGGTGGCCAAGATGGCTTTCCGTACATTAGTTTTATCTCCCAATGTGAAGGCCATTGATCAAGTGCTGCTCGATAAGCATTTTTTGCGCAAGCATGGGCCTAATGCCTACTATGGGCAAAAGTAAAGCTTGTTTGGCTTCCTATAGCAGATAAAAGGATGTTTTTCTGGCTGAAAATTTTAGTAGGGATGATGGCTTAACAGAAGTATTGGTCTAATCCTATATAATTTATAATTGCTCTATGCTGTTGATGGCTTTTTGAAAAGAAGAATGCTATGCTTTTGAGAAGCGTTTACTGCTAAGGTATATACAAAAAAGGGTATGGGACTTCTTGCTCGGAGAGGAGGATTCCATGAAGTTTACAAATGGCTACTGGCTGATGCGGGAAGGGCTCAAGGCTTATTTCCCTGCAGAGGTACATGACGTGGAAATAAAGGACAATTTACTCATAGTGTACGCCCCATGCAGGCACATAAGGCATAGGAGCGATACCCTGGATTGCCTGTTATTTACGATAGAGTTTAGCTCGCCCATGGAGAACGTGATTAGAGTAAAGATATGCCATCATAAAGGAAAGGTTGAAAAGCCCCCGTTTTTCAATATCAATGAAAAGCCCTATGTAAAAGCGGAAATCAAGGATGACGATGAATACGCCTGGCTGGCTTCCGGACAGCTTAAAGTGCGCATAAGAAAGCGTGGAGACTGGCGGGTTGAGTTCCTGGGGCGGGATGATGAACTGATAACCGAGAGCAGCTTCAAGAATATGGGCTATATAGTCATGGACAGCGGTGAAACGTACGTGCACGAGCAGCTGCTGCTCAAAGTGGGGGAATGCGTGTATGGGCTGGGAGAGCGGTTTACTCCTTTTGTAAAGAACGGACAAACGGTGGATATGTGGAACGAAGATGGTGGTACCAACAGCGAGCTAGCCTACAAGAACGTCCCATTTTATATGACCAATCAAGGGTATGGGGTGTTTGTCAATCACCCCGAGAAGGTATCGTTCGAAATTGCCTCCGAAAAGGTAAGCCGTGTGCAGTTCAGCGTACCGGGTGAATACCTCGAATATTTCATAATCTACGGCCCGGAACCCAAAAAAGTGCTTGAGAGGTATACTGACCTTACCGGCAAACCGGCCCTGCCGCCGGCCTGGTCTTTTGGGCTCTGGCTTACTACCTCTTTTACCACCAGCTATGATGAAAAGACCGTCACCAGCTTTATCGACGGCATGGACGAAAGGGATATCCCTCTGCATGTGTTCCACTTTGACTGCTTCTGGATGAAGGAATTCCACTGGTGCGATTTTGAATGGGATGAGAGGGTATTCCCTGATCCGGAGGGGATGCTCAAGAGGCTAAAAGAAAGAGGGCTTAAGATATGTGTGTGGATTAACCCATATATTGCGCAGCGCTCCAGGCTGTTTGAGGAAGGAATGAAGCACGGTTATCTTCTAAAGAGGCCCAATGGCGATGTATGGCAGTGGGATATGTGGCAGGCCGGCATGGCTCTGGTAGACTTTACTAATCCAGAAGCGCGAGAGTGGTTTAAGTCTAAATTGAGGCGATTGCTGGATATGGGCGTGGACGCGTTTAAGACCGACTTTGGCGAGAGGATACCCACCGATGTGGTGTATTATGACGGGTCGGATCCGGTAAAGATGCATAACTATTACACCTATCTCTACAACAAAACGGTATTTGAGGTGCTGGAGGAGAAGTATGGCAAAGGCGGAGCGTGCCTGTTTGCCAGGTCGGCAACGGCAGGCAGCCAGCAGTTCCCGGTTCATTGGGGAGGAGACTGTACGGCCACCTATGAGTCCATGGCTGAGACTCTGAGGGGGGGCCTATCCCTTGGTATGTCGGGCTTTGGTTTTTGGAGCCATGACATTAGCGGTTTTGAACACACCGCTACGCCCGACCTGTACAAGAGGTGGGCGGCCTTTGGGCTCCTATCCTCCCACAGCCGTTTGCACGGCAGCAGTTCCTATAGGGTGCCCTGGCTGTTTGATGAAGAGGCGGTGGACGTGGTAAGGCATTTTACAAAGCTAAAATGCAGATTGATGCCTTATCTATATGCTGCTGCCTGTGAGGCTTCTCAAAAAGGTATTCCTGTGCTGAGGAGCATGCTGCTTGAGTTTCCCGATGACCCCACGTGCAGCTATCTCGATCTGCAATACATGCTTGGCGAGGCTCTGTTGGTGGCTCCCATATTCAACGATAAAGGAATAGCCCAATATTACCTTCCTGAAGGGAGATGGACTCACCTTTTAGACGGGCGGGTAATGGACGGCGGGCGATGGGTAAGGGAGAAATACGATTATATGAGCCTGCCTCTATGGGTGAGGCCCAATTCCATAGTGGCGGTAGGTGCTGTCGATGTAAGGCCCGATTACGATTATGCCCGGGATATAACCTTCCATATATTCCAGCTGGATGATGGTAGTGCTGTGGAGGCGCAGGTTCCCAATATTAACGGGCAGATTGAAATGCGCGTGCGGGCCGAAAGGAAGGGTGACGTCATCACCGTCGCAGTAGATAACCCTGCAAAGCCGTGGAAGGTGATGCTCCGCAACATCACGCCGGTGGAGGTCATAGAAGGGATAAGGGATTTTCAGGATTTACTGGGGACTTGCATCAAAGCCGAGGACGGAAGTGCTCAAATAAAAGTACGAATATGACGGCTTTTGTCATATATAAAATGTATAAATGGCCTTTGTGCGTAATGGATAAGGAACTGAAAGCTGTTTTTGGCTCCTTACCTTTATCTTTTTTTGTATATTAGCTTCCGATTTTCAAAGTTTTGGATACCTTTATGGCCTTTTTAGTTTGATTAATGGTTTAGCTTATATATAGCAAGGTTTATGGCATATAATTCCTATTTCTTTTGAAGAGATGGACTATCCCTACTTTGCTCTAGCGTTTACAACCGTTTGATAGTATGCTATCATAATAATAGTATGCTGACATAATAAATAGGAAGAAGGCAAATCGGGATCAGATAGAAAAGCAGTTTATAATACCGATCACCCTTTGGAATCGCATGTGGTATCGCAAAACACGGGACATTGTATGTATTAGATAGCGAATGCCCCTCGATTTGATTGGGGGATAATGCCATATTACAAAAGATCTGTTGACTTTATAAAGGGATGAAATTGGAATATGGGCGAAAGACTTGGGAAAAATAGGATCCTGCTGGTTGAAGACAGCCGCTTAACGGCTGCCATGGTGTCCGATTTTTTGATTAAAAACGGCTTTGAAGTAGAGGTTGTGCCTTCTGGGGAAAAAGTAGTGCAACGGATAGGGAAGGGCATGATCCCCGATTTGATCTTGATGGACATAGAGCTGGCCGGGAAAATGGATGGCATTGAGGCGGCGGATATCATATCAAAGCAGCAGGATATACCAATCGTATTTCTTACCGCCAACACTTCAAAGGAGATCATGGAGAAGATCAAAAGGGTTAAGGCGTATGGATTTGTGCTCAAGGATACTGATCGGATTGCGTTGCTTTCTACGATAGATATGGCTATGAGGCTACACGAGGCAAGCGTATATGCTACTATGTTTGAGCGCCTTTTTGAAACTTCCGTCAATGAGCTGTATATATTTAATCCCGAGTCATTTAAGTTTGTGGTGGTTAACAAGGCTGCCACAGCCAATTTGGGGTACACCTATCGGGAGCTAGAGGGAATGACCGTATTTGATATAAATCCGCAGCTGGATATAGAAGGGCTGAGGGAAATCATTAAAGGATTGATGCATGGCAAACAGGAACGGGTGGTGCTTGATACCGTTCATAGAAGGAAGGATGGCTCATTGTATTATGTAGAGGCATACCTGCAGCTGTTTGAGTATAGAAGGTCCAAATACTGCATGATGTTCGCCATTGACGTCACTGAACGGAAAAGGGTGGAAGACGAGCTTGAGGAGAGCAGAAAGCAGTATGTAGAACTGGCTCAGGAGGCTCCCATTGGTATTTTAAAGTGCGATGTGGAGGGCAATGTCGTATACATAAATAAAAAAGCCTTGGAGATATTCGGCTCTTCGAATGCGGGGGAAATCAGCAACATAAACTTCTTTACATTTCCACTGTTTGTTGAGTCAGGCCTGTCACAGAAATTGAAGGAGTGTATGGTGAACAACTTGTCTCAGACTGTGGAGAACTCCTATACATCAAAATCGGGGAAAAACATATGGCTCAGGATTCATATTAAACCCCTTTTAAATAAGGATGGTATGGTGAAAGGTGCTCAACTCATACTGGATGATATAACCGAAAAGAAGGAGATGGAAAGGCAGCTCTATGAGATGTCCATCACTGATCCCCTGACTAATGCTTATAATTTCCGATATTTTATTAGAAAGCTTGAAGAGGAAATTTTGCGGGCACAGCGAGCAGGGGAGAGCTTTTCGCTCATCGTGTTTGACATAGATCGATTTAAGAGTTTCAATGATTCTTTTGGGCACCAGGTAGGAGACTTTATATTGAGAGCCACCGTTGATATGGTGAAGGGACGAATTCGTAGGACCGATACCCTGGCACGGTGGGGTGGGGAAGAGTTTATAATCCTCCTTCCCAATACCAAGCTGGAGGATGCGGCTAAATTGGCTGAGGAACTGCGCCAGAGGCTGATACAGTTGAAAGTGGGCAACAATGAAAGCGTGACTGCCAGCTTTGGCGTGGCCGAATACCAAGAGGGAGATACGGCCTATTCAATTTTGAAAAGGGCCGATGCCATGATGTATAAGGCAAAAAATGACGGAAGAAATTGCGTTAGATATTGATATATGCTCAATATCGAAAGCTTAATGGTTTGCATAAGCCACAAAGCTGCCCAAAATTTTTATTGATATTTTTGAAGCTTTATTATTATATATCGTGTAACATGTGAATTGTATTTAACATGTGAATTGTTGTGCGATTGCGTGCAGTATTGGCATGTTTATAGAGGCGTACTCAACGGCGAGTACAACCAGCTGTTGAGTGCGTCTTTTTTGTTTTTCTAAACTTTAACTTTATGGGATAGATAGATTCAACGTGGGCCCGAGTGTGAGTTTTTCCTGTTTTTGACCGATAGCGAGGGGAAGCCCACCATTAAAACTCACGACAACTTGGAAGAGGCCATTCGAGGAGATGGAGAAAGGCTAACTGGTAAGGGAAACCCTATGCGAGCATGTTTTTACCAAATATATTGAAGCCAAGCGCAGGGGATGGGAAAACTCGTAGGGCCAAAATCACCCCATGAGAGATAGAACATTATTTGACCAAATATTGATGATGGCTTAAAATTAATTTAAAATATGCCTTTTATGAAGGTGGGCTTGTGATGGATATAAATCTGGAACTCTACAAGATCTTTTATCATGTTGTAAAAGCGGGCAGCATATCCAGGGCATCTCAGCAGCTATTCATATCCCAGCCTGCTGTCAGCCAGGCCATAAAAAAGCTGGAGTCCAAGCTGGGAGGCCAGCTCTTTGTGCGTGCTCCAAAAGGCATTACCTTGACTCCCGAAGGCGAGGTGCTGTTCAAGTATATCGAGCAAGGGTACAACATGATCATGCTGGCCGAAAGCAAGTTCATGGAGGCCATAAATCTGGATATAGGCAGTATACGCATCGGTGCAAATGACATGACGTTGAAGTATTTCTTGCTGCCATATCTTGAGGAATTTCACAGGCTTTATCCCAAGGTTAAAATAATGGTGACCAACAGGCCTTCACCCGAGACGGTGGAATTTTTAAAGAAGGGGGCTATTGATTTTGGCGTGGTAAGCCTTCCTCTGCCCGATGATGATTCGCTAGAGGTGTTTGAGGCTATGGAGATACAGGACTGCTTTGTAGCCAATGAGCGCTTTGGGCACCTTGCTGGGCGGGAGGTTTCCATTAAGGAGCTTGCGGAATATCCCATTATCATGCTGGAGAGGAATACCAGTACGAGGCGGTATATTGACGAGTATCTTTCACGGTACTCTGTGAACCTGATCCCGGAGTTTGAGCTTGCTACCAGCGATTTGATAGTTGAGTTTGCCTGCAGGGGTTTAGGGATATCTTGCGTGGTGAGGAATTTTGCAGAGGAGTATATAAAAAAAGGTGCGTTGTTTGAGATTAACTTGAAGGAAAAAATCCCCCCAAGGCATTTTGGCGTAATAAAGCTGCGCAATGTACCGCTCACAGCTGCTGCTAAAAGGTTTATGGAGCTTATACAGAGCAAATAAACAAAAGGCTGTGTTGTAAGAGATAAGTAAGCATATTAGTAAAGGGGTGTACCGTTATGATTGTTCAAAAAGTACAGCCTATTTTTTGTTTGATAGCTTATCGATATCCCTCTAACACTTCATTTAATAGCATTCTCACTGTTTTAGAATCTGGAGTCTCAGATATTGCTTATACTTTTGCATGTATTCCTTGTGTGTTAGGTTTTTAGTCTCCTTTAGAAGTAAGTGTTGCAAAATTTCGGTACAAATTAAAAGTGAATCTCCTGCTCCTGAACGGAAAGGACTGCAGTAATTAGTAGAAATAAATTTCCGTGGATCATGCGTATTAGTAGCTATGCACCATAGCAAGTGGTTTTCGAGGAGAATAGAAACGTAGTATATCCGACATTGTAAGTTTACTGATTAATGTTATTGCCTTGGTTTACATGGGGTTAAAGCGGCTTATAAACCGCTTCTTTATGTGTGCCCAACATAAGCGATAATTTTATGCTAATAAACAGACCTATTATCTGCTTGCAGTCTTATGTTGAAATTACATGGAAAATATCATATAATCCTGTCTGAGGCTTTAAAGATAATATTCTTCTGTGATGCGATTGTATATTTTTTATTTTTTAACTCATGGTTTTGGGAGAGGAATAGCTGTCGTGAAAAGGATATTGATGAAAAACCAGCTACTGCGTACGCTTGTTGAACTACGCGGTAATCCCCGTGCCTGCGTTTTTACTGAGCCTCTGTGGGGGCTTTCCATGAACCTGTGCCTGCCCTACTCATCGGTGTTTATGCTTGCTTTAGGTTTGAACGATGTGCAGGTAGGGATTATAACTTCAATTTACATGTTTTCTCAAATGATATGTGCCTTTTTTTCTGGCGCTATCGTCGATAAGATGGGGCGCAGGAAGAGCACGGCGGTATTTGATTTTCTGGCTTGGAGCCTTCCCTGCCTGTTATGGGCTTCCAGCCATGGGTTTTGGTCTTTTGCTGTAGCGGCATTGTTTAACGGAATGATGAAGATAACGATGGTATCCTGGAATTGCTTGCTGGTAGAGGATGCGCCAAAAGATAGAATAACCCATATATATTCGTGGGTCATAATTTGCGGCAATCTTTCGGCGCTGTTTGCGCCCATATCTTCATTCCTGGTATCCAAGTTAACGCTGGTGCCTGCATTGCGAATTCTGTATATCAACGCTTTCGTCGTCATGACAGCTAAACTGCTAATACTGTATAGGTTCTCGACAGAGACGGAGGTTGGTAGGATCAAGCGCGAAATGTCTCGCAATATGTCATGGAGTCAAATGCTATCAGGCTATAAAAGTGCAGCACAGAAGATATTAAATTCTAGAGGCACCATATTTGCAATAATCATAAGCGTGTTGGTAGAGATTGTGGGTATGCTCGGGACCACCTTCTGGCAGATTATAGTCTCACGCCGAATCGGAGTACCTGATGCGCTGTTGCCCATTTTCCCGATGGTGCGAAATATATTTGTAATCGTTCTTTTCTTTACGGTTATTTCTCGAATTAATCAAAACAGAATGAAATGGCCGCTGTACGGGGGTTTTGCCAGCTCTATTTTAGGCTGTATACTGTTGATCTCTATATCCAATACCAGTGTATGGGGATACGCAATATTGCTGATCTCTTTGCTTTTTGATGCCCTGGGCGGAGCTGTTTTGAATACGCTCAGAGAATCCTTAGTGGCCATTCATGCTGACCCGGAGGAGCGTTCCAAGATTATGGCCCTGTTCCAGACCGTAGTGATGCTGGTGAGCATGCCCTTTGGATATATTGGAGGGGTGCTAAGCGAGGTCTCAAGAGTATTGCCCTTCGTTCTCAGCATAGGCTTGTTGCTGTTAGGCATCATAGCAACGGCTGTATTTTACCGGAGTAGTGCACAGGAACGCTTCAGAGGGATAGCAAATTACTAACTATTTTGTCTCCAATTTTTTTGAAACGAAAACGACGTTTTAGCTTTTTCCATGAATGCTCGATATCAGCTTGTATTGCTGAATGCCGGTTTATAGCGGAATTAGTGGTGAGGCTGATTGGTATCGCTAATTCCGCTTATATCGTTTTGAGAGATTATTTTGAAATAAAGTTCCCTAAAGGCACGGTATGGGGAAAATTGTACGATAGTTATGAATTTCTTGGGAGATGGAATTTTATTGTCCATCTATAAGCAGAATTTCGGACGGTCCATCAAATTGGTAATTTTGTAATCATATAACCTCCTGCCATCAAACTCATCAAATTGGCCGTAACGACATAAAAAACTGTACGCAAGCGATGAGCCTTTATGACGAATAGAAAAGCGTATAATTCGGCTATAAACACCAATATTTCGCCGAATACCAGGCTAAATATCAAATAGCTTTCTGTGGGGGCGAAGCCGTTAATCCAAATATTCAATACTCCTTGAGTCATTACGTTTATTACGAGAAAAGCAGTCCAATGGCTTTTGTCCCTAAACCCAAATAACCAGAAAATGATGGCTTCTATGAGCAATGTTAAAATTACACGCATAGAAATTAATATAATCGACCTTGATGGCAGCTTCCCTGGGGTTAATGTTCTATCTTTCAAGTTTAGTGTATAGACGTTATTGTATGAGTTAAGGGGTTTTTCTATAGCTATTTGATAGCTTTCCTCCCCTATAGTAATTTTAAAAACGTAGTCGCCAACGCCTCTTAAATGGCGAGAGTAGAAGGTATAGTATCTCTCCATAGCCTTATCAACTTTATTAGCTTTTACATATGTATCGCTCGTTTTGATACTGATATCCAGGTCGGGTGGCGGATTTGAAACGATGATCAAAATGGATGGGGGTTCAGCAGCGTTGGCATAGCATATGGACCTAAAAGATACAAACATCGATATTAACACTACTAGAATTAACATGCTCTTTTTTGCTTTGGTCATAAAAATCCCTTCTTCCCGTATTATTTCTCTAGGATGAAAGAGTCCGATTTTGCCACAAGCTTAATTTCCAAAAAGGCGATTGGGCGCGGATACGGCTTGGATTCGCTGAAATTGGTAAGTTGATTATATCATAAAAATTCCTGTTGCTCTAATAATTTTTTGGTTTATTTCTGCAGGTGGATTCTGCAGTAAAAAATTAACCGCTTCTATGTCACAAAAAATACTCTACTCCAGATTATACGCTTGTGTACGGTAAGCCTACAACAACATAACTGATGGCTCTCGTTGAAAGTGGGAATGCGGCATAATCGGTGTAATGAAGTGAAGGATATATAATACTCGAGCGCTATACATATCGCTTCCACGAGGCAGGTAAAGTAAATCCATATGATAATTACACGCAGGCAAAAATGTCATGGAGAACTACTATATTACTATGCGACATCTCGAATAATTACGCTAAAACGGCATCAAAAACAGCGTCAAAAATAGCCAATATAGGCGTTTGTTCCTATTTGTTGCATGCTTCTTATGGCGTCATCAAAAACAAAAGAGGCAATTTTAAAATTGCCTCATCTAGGATTCTGTAGTCGTAGTATTCAAAAATTTATGTGAAAATTATTGATAAGCAGAACCTATAAGGTTGAGGGCGCTACCAGGGGAAAGGCACCGTTTAGGCTTTACTCTTCTAATTTCTTTACCAGCAGCTCGTTCAAAAGCTGTGGGTTTGCTTTCCCCTTTGTAGCTTTCATGGCCTGGCCTACCAGGAAGCCAATGGCCTTTTTCTTGCCCTTCTTGTAGTCGGCCACCGAATTGGGATTCTCCTGGATTACCTTTTCTACTACTTGGAGGAGGAGCGATTCGTCATTCAGCACCTCCAGGCCCTGCTCCTTGACTATTGCCTCCGGATCTTTGCCGCTGTCAAACATCTCCTCAAATACCTTTTTGGCCGTGGGGCCGTTTATCACTCCCTTATCCAATAAGGCTACCAGCTTTGCTAGATATGCCGGCGGGAATGGAACCTGGGACACCTCGAGGTTCCTCTCATTGAGTATTCGCAGCATGTCTCCCATTACCCAGTTGCTGATCGCTTTGACGTTATTGCTTGCCTTTGCCGCTTCTTCAAAGAAGTCGGACAGCTCCTTGGAAGAGGTCAACACCCCCGCGTCGTATTCGGGCAGCCCGTATTCCGTCATATACCTCTGTTTTCTGGCATCGGGCAGCTCGGGTAACTCGTTTTTGAGCCTTTGGATGAGCTCTTCTTTGATGATCAACGGAGGCAAGTCGGGTTCTGGGAAATACCTGTAATCTTGTGCATCTTCCTTGCTCCTCATGGGATAACTTTTACCTTTGGCGTCATCCCAGCGCCTGGTCTCCCTCTGTATCGTGCCACCAGATCTTACCACTTCTATCTGACGGGCCACTTCGGCTTCGATGGCCCTATAGATTGCGCGGAAAGAGTTTAAATTTTTCATTTCAGTCCTTTCGCCCAATTCTTTGGAACCTTTGGGACGAATGGAGATATTCACGTCGGCTCGCAGGGAACCTTCCTCCATCTTGCAGTCGGAAACCCCGATGAATTGAAGTATGGCCTTTAGCTTCTCAAGGTAGGCTTTTGCTTCGGCAGCTGAGGATATGTCGGGTTCACTCACTACCTCGATGAGCGGCACCCCCGTGCGGTTGTAATCCACATATGAGTTGTGGCCATATTCGCTGTGTACCAGCTTACCGGCATCTTCTTCTAAGTGGATTCTATTTATGCGTATTTTTTTCTTTCCGTTTTCGGTCTCGATTTCGACATACCCATTTTTACATAGCGGCAGATCGTACTGGGATATCTGGTATCCCTTTGGCAGGTCGGGATAGAAATAGTTCTTGCGGTCCTGCTTGGTAAAACGGGATATGGTACAGTTTGTAGCCAACCCGGCTTTTATGGTATATTCTATGGCTTTGCGGTTGAGCGCCGGCAATGTTCCCGGCATGCCGAGGCATACCGGGCAGCAGTGGGTATTGGGCCGGCCGCCAAACTCTGTGGTGCAGGAGCAAAATAACTTCGATTTGGTGGATAGTTCCGCATGTACTTCAAGGCCGATGACTGCCTCATATTCCATTCGCATTCACTTCTGTCACATGTAATTTTGAG
>NZ_VSCO01000147.1:0-4306 GCF_047459465.1 Caldicoprobacter sp.
CTCCTTTCCCAGATAAATTGTCCTGTTGTGCTGGCTAACGCATAACTTGAGACGAAGCTCGGTTATACCTCAAAGCCAAATTCAAACATGGTTTGAAACAAACTCAAAGCCTGGTTTAAACCGAAACTTTGTCATTTTACATATATTTTATATCCCCCTGCCTTTAGCACTTCTTGCGCCTTTCTCCAGGATGCCGCATCGGCCAGCGACAGCACAAGGCAGCCTCCAGGCTCATCCTCACGGCTGTTGATTATGCACAGGTTCTTTATGTTTATGCTGTGCTGCCCCAGCAGGGAGGCTATCTCACCTATGCTGCCGGGGCGATCGGGTATGTCTACATACAAGTCGTGGTATGGGAGCAATGCCTGGCCTTGGAGGATGGGGAGGCTGTCGCGAAATTTCTTTGCCCTGCAGAAGAAATCTTCTATTTCATCTCCACTGCCTTCATCCAGATATCTGTAAAACGCCTCGAGGTACCGAATGGTGCTTTTGATGAGCTGTGCTAGATGTTGGCGGTTTGAAAGCGATATGTCTCGCCATATCTTTGGATTAGACGATGAAATTCGGGTTATATCCCGAAATCCTCCAGCGGCCAGCCTTTCCTTGAAGTGCTGTGGGTCTTCTATGTCCTGCACGGCGTTGACCAGGGCTGACGCCACCACATGGGGCAGATGGCTGATGGCTCCCACTATCCTGTCGTGGGACTGCGGGTCCAGGACCAACGGGATGGCGCCTATGGTCGAGAGCAGGGCCTTTAACCTGTCCACTACCCAGGCGGGGGTGGAAGGAATGGGTGTGAGGATATAGTAGGCATTTTCGAATAGGTGTGGTATGCTGGCGGTATATCCCGAACGTTCGGTGCCGGCCATGGGATGCCCGCCCACGAAGAAAAGGCCGGAAGGAAGGCATCCCATGGCGGTGCGCATTATGGCTTCTTTGGTGCTGCCGGTATCGGTGATTATGGCGCCGGTAGGGGCATGGGCGGCTACTTCTTTGATGAGGCCAGGTATGGTTCCTACCGGTGTACATAAGAATATGATATCGGCATGGCGAACGGCATCTTCGATACAAGTGGCCTCCTGATCAATTGTTCCTTCTTCAATGGCCATTTTTACGTGCTCTTTCTGGACGTCGGTTCCCGTAATGTGCCACTCCGGATGGCTGCGGCGAATGGCCTTGGCTAGCGATCCCCCTATAAGCCCCAGTCCAACTATGCTTACCCTTTTTATCTCCCTTTCTGACATTATCGTCACCCCACCTTTTGCATACGACGATATGAGTCCATGAGGTTTTCACCATTCGCGGCCCACGGCGCTGGCTACTTTGGCAACCTCTTGGACCAGGGCATCAAAAGTTTCAAAGTTTAAGGACTGTGGGCCATCCGATAGGGCACATTTTGGATCGGGATGAACCTCTATCATCAGGCCATCAGCACCAGCGGCGATGGCTGCCTGGCTCATGGGCGTGACCAGCTTCCATTTGCCCGTGCCGTGGCTGGGGTCCACTATTATGGGCAAATGGCTTATATCCTTTATGATGGGAACGGCGCTCAGGTCCAACGTGTTGCGCGTGTAGGTCTCAAAAGTTCGTATGCCTCTCTCGCACAGTATTATGTTGTAATTGCCCTCGTTCATGATGTATTCCGCCGCGTTGAGCCATTCTTCTATTGTGGATGCCAGCCCGCGCTTTAGCACCACAGGTATTTTCATCCTCCCCACTTCCCGCAGCAGCTGGAAGTTTTGCATGTTGCGGGCGCCAATTTGTACCACATCAACGTATTTTATGGCCTGTTCAAGGGAGGCCAGGGATATTACCTCGGATACCACCAGCAGCCCGGTCTCTTTTGCCGCCTCGGCCAATATCCTGTATCCTTCT
Source organism: Caldicoprobacter sp. (assembly GCF_047459465.1). Taxonomy (NCBI): domain Bacteria; kingdom Bacillati; phylum Bacillota; class Clostridia; order Caldicoprobacterales; family Caldicoprobacteraceae; genus Caldicoprobacter; species Caldicoprobacter sp. The sequence goes on from NZ_VSCO01000147.1 coordinate 1,876, forward strand.
TCCTCCAGCCCCTGGAAGGAGTAGGGCGAAGTGCGCGGCTTGTAGGCGCCGCCTCTTAAGAATTGGACCCCTTTGGATTTGAGAAATCTGGCTGTTTGCATGATCTGGTCGAGGCTTTCAACAGCGCATGGCCCGGCCATTATGACGATCTTCTTTCCACCTATGGCCACGTCCTTGATGCGAATTACCGTCGGCTCGGGTTTAAAGGTCTTGCTGGCCAGCTTGAAGGATTCCACTATGGGGACAAGGCGATCCACACCCGGCATGAGCTCCAGGGGGGTGTCGGCCAGCACCCGTTTATCGCCTATTACCCCTATTACCGTTCTTTCGGTGCCCACCGAGATGTGCACTCCCAGGCCGAGATTTTTGAGCAATGCCTCAATTTGCCTGACTTGTTCCTCGGTGGCATCGGGTTTCATGACGATAACCATATTACCATCCTCCCGTATTAGGATTTGATTTGCCTTACAAGGCAATTATGTTTTTACCATGCTACCGTTCTACTATGCTGCTTTGGTCTATTTTTTATGATGCTATTTTAAACTGATTATGCTCCACAGCGCCTTTATCTCTTCGTTTATCGCTTCGTTTGTCACTTCGTCTATCACTTCGTTTATCGCTTCGTTTGTCACTTCGTCTATCGCTTCATTTATTGCTTTGTTTATCGCCTCATTTATCGCTTCGTTTATCACTTCGTTTATCACTTCAGTTATCACTTCAGTTATTACTTCGTTTATCACTTCATTTATCATTTATCACTTCATTTATCATTTATCTCTTCATTTATCGCTTTAGCACCTCTTTCAGTGCTTCTATAAACCTCCTGTTTTGCTGGGGCGTGCCGATGGTCACCCTTATCCAGTTGTCCATGTCGAATATGTCCCCCGAACGGATTATGACCCCTTTATATAGCAGGTCCCTGAACACTTCCAGGCTGTTTCTCCCCACGTTAACCATGATGAAGTTGGTATGGGTAGGGATATATTCAAGCCCCATCTCCTCAAAGGCCTGGTATAAATACTCTTTTCCCTCCTGGTTGATCTGGATGCTCCTTTGAACGAATTCCTGGTCATCCAGCGCCGCGAGGGCGGCCGCCTGTGCCGCAGCATTGACGTTGAAGGGCCCTCGCACCCTGTTGAGGAGCTCTATGATCTCTTTGTTGGAGATGGCGTACCCTATGCGTAGTCCGGCCAGGCCGTAGGCCTTTGAAAAGGTCCTGAGGATGATCACGTTGTTATACTGTTTAAGCAGCTCTATGCTCTCGGGATAATCTCCACAGCGGGCATATTCATAGTATGCCTCGTCCAGCACTACAAGCACGTTTTGGGGTACCTTTTCCAGGAAAGCCCTTAGCTCCTCGGCTGTGATGATGGTACCGGTAGGGTTGTTAGGGTTGCATATCCATATAATGCGGGTGGTATCGGTTATGCTGTTTAAAATGCCATTGAGGTCGAAACGGTAGTCACGGGTCAACGGAATCCTGATCATCCTGCCGTCCATTACCTGAATTGCAGCTTCATACCTTGAAAAGGATGGCCAGCAGGTGATGGCGGTATCGCCGGGGTTGATATAAGTTTGGGCTATGATCTCCAGGATCTGGTCCGACCCTGCACCAAACAGCAACTGCTCCGGCTCCACATTGAGCCTTTGTGCCAAAGCGCCTTTAAGCTCGGTGCAATTGCCGTCAGGATAGAGGGAGACTTCCTGTGTCCATTTTATGATGGCTTCAACAGCTTTGGGCGAACACCCCAGGGGATTTTCGTTGGAGGCCAGCTTGATGACCTCGGTGAGGCCCAGCTCCCGCTTGACCTCGCTTATGGGCTTGCCCGGCCTGTAGGGTTCGAGGGTTTCAATCGCCTTTCTGTGCTTTACCATTTATTTCCCTCCTTATACTTTTACCCTGCAAACGTATATTGCCAGCCGGTCGGCGGTCAAGCATGCAGCCTGCCAGCCAGAGCATGACTGCTGTCATCCATTGCAATGCCTTTGATCATTTTCACTTCGCTCTTATCCTGCTGCTCTTATACTGCTAGCTATGCATATTGCCGGCTGGTCTATGGTCAAGGATCACGATTGCCAGCCAATCACTGGTCAACTGCGCCGCCCGCCAGCCAGAGCTTGCCTGATGTCGTCCATTGCCACGCCTTTGAACACTTCCACTTTGCCGTACCCTGTAGGGAGGGCAAAGGTTATGCCGCTGTCCACATTTTTTTTGTCATAAACCATCCGCTGGAATATGATATCCCAGTCAGCCGTCTCGAGTACGGTGGGCAGCCCAGCTCTTTCCAACAAAGATGACAGGCGCCTTATGTACTCCTTTCCTATCAATCCCATGCATAGGGCTATCCTGCTCTCATATATCATGCCCATGGCTACCGCTTCTCCGTGGGTGTACTTGGAGTACCCGGTGGCCGACTCAATGGCGTGGCCT
>NZ_VSCO01000148.1:0-4263 GCF_047459465.1 Caldicoprobacter sp.
AATTCAATACCAGATGGAAGCTCTTGGTGAACTTAATTGTTTGGTGGGGCAGGGAAAATGAGGCGGATGATCATTGCAACCAATAATTCCGGCAAGGTACAGGAAATTCGCCAGATTCTAGGCGACCTGCCCTTTGAATTATTATCCTTGCGAGATGCCGGCATTCACATAAAGGTAGAAGAGGACCAGGACTCTTTTGAAGGAAATGCGAGGAAAAAAGCGCTAGAGGTTGCCAAATATATGGGATATCCTGCTTTGGCCGATGATTCTGGGCTGGAAGTCATGGCGCTGGGCGGTCAGCCGGGGGTGTATTCGGCTCGCTTTGCGGGAGAAAACGCCACAGATGAGCAAAACAACGCTAAGCTGCTCAAGATGATGGAAGGCATACCTTACGAAAAGAGGCAGGCGGTGTTCCGCTGCGTAGTGGTGCTGGCTTATCCCGATGGGAGGATGCTTGAGGCTACAGGAGAGTGCTATGGCAGGATAGGCTTTAAGCCCTCGGGCAGCGGGGGATTTGGCTATGACCCGCTTTTTATTGTGGACGGCCTTGGGAAGACATTTGCGGAGCTTACTCCCGAGGAAAAAAACAGGATCAGCCACCGTGGCATAGCTTTGCGAAAGCTCAAGGAGCTGATTGTACAGAACTGTTGTGATCTTGATGCTAGCAAAAATGAATAACACAGCCTAAAAAATGGCTGTACGGCATTCAGTGATGGAGATGGTGGGTTATAAGGCGGATGAAGTGGAGGTCGCGCGATTTTAGTCTTGGAAAGTTTAATGCACAAAATTGATCGTTGCCTTAAAATTGCCGATAACGGGGATGGGACTAAAGTATGAGGATTGGAGTAATTAGCGACAGCCATGGTAAAAGGTTTGCCATTGACAGGGCTTTAAAAAACATAGGAGAAGTGGATATGCTTATCCATCTTGGAGATTTATGTTCCGATGCTGCGTATCTTGAAAAGTCATTAGAAGTGCCGGTGGTATACGTCAGAGGAAATTGCGATTTTTCCGGACAAGCTCCTTATTCAAGGGAGATTGAGCTGAAGGGTAAACGAATATTTTTAACCCATGGGCACCTTTATAGGGTGAAATGGGGGACAAGCTACCTTGTGGACTTCGCAAGAAAAAATGGCTTTGATGTGGTGCTTTTCGGGCATACCCATGTGCCTGAGGTTTTTTGGGAGGGTGACATTGTCTTTATGAACCCGGGAAGCGTCTCTCTACCCAGGGAGAGTACAGGGCCAACGGCTGGGGTTATTGAGATGTCAGACGATAAAATTGTCCCGTATATTATAAAGGTACGTTATTAGACTCTGTGTTAATAGGCCTGGTGAAGGCTTCGCTTTGTAATTTAAATAATGCATTTGTTTTAAAACACCTTAAAATGTATTTAAAGTATAAAACTGCGTTTAAACATATAAGAACGTGACCTAAAAGTGTATATCAAACTGTTTTAATGGGGGAAGAGGGGCTATGATGGATAGGATATTGATTTTTAATGCAAAAATCCTTACTCCTTATCGCTTAATTGACAACGGCAGCATTTTGGTGGAAAACGGTAAAATTGTGGAGGTGAGCCGGGGCAGACTCCCAGTTTCAGAATGCATTGCCATAGATGCAAAGGGGTATTATGTTTCACCAGGGTTTATCGATATCCACACCCACGGTGGTGGCGGGCATGATTTTATGGATGGCACCGTGGAGGCTTATTTAGGAGCGGCAAGAAAGCATGCATGTTATGGTACAACCGCTATGGTGCCCACTACTTTGACCAGCAGCTTAGAAAATTTGAGGGAGACGTTTGAGGTATACAAACAAGCTAAAGCTGCCAATAAGATGGGGGCTGTCTTTTTAGGCCTGCATCTGGAAGGGCCTTATTTTTCAATGGAACAAAGGGGTGCTCAGGATCCAAAGTATATTAGGAATCCCAAAAGAGAAGAGTATGAGAAAATTTTGAGTTGGTCTGACGATGTGGTGCGCTGGAGTGCGGCTCCCGAGCTTGAAGGCGCACTGGAGTTCGGCAGATTTTTAAGGGAAAGAAACATTTTGCCCTCCATAGGGCACTCTAATGCGATATACGAAGAAGTGATCGAGGCATTTGAAAATGGGTATACCCACGTTACACATCTATACTCTGGCATGTCAGGAGTGAGGAGGATTAATGCCTATCGGTATGCTGGGGTTATTGAGAGCGCTTTTCTAATAGATGAGATGACTGTGGAGATAATTGCAGACGGTGCACATCTGCCTGCCAGCCTGCTCAAGCTCATATACAAAATAAAGGGGCCGCATAACATCGCGTTGATCACCGATTCTATGAGGGCTGCGGGGATGCCCGAGGGAGAGTATATATTGGGCAGCCTAAAAGAAGGGCAGAAGGTCATTGTGGAAGAGGGGGTAGCAAAACTGCCGGATCGCACTGCCTTTGCTGGGAGCGTGGCAACTGCTGATCGATTGGTCAGGACTATGGTGCAATTGGCCCAGGTGCCCTTGATGGAAGCTGTTCAGATGATGACCGCTACGCCGGCGAGAATCATGAAGGTGGATGATAGGAAAGGAAGCATCGCCGTTGGCAAGGACGCTGACCTGGTCATATTCGATGATGATATAAACGTTCATTTGACGATGGTTGAAGGGAGAATAGTGTATAAGGGGGAAGCTCTATGAGTAATGCTCGGGTTTGGAAGGTGCGCTATATTGAGGATTCAAAAGTGGACCCGAAAGTGTGAGAAGAAATACCTCCTTTGGTCATTGATAATTTTCCTTGGAATGAAAATGGTTATAGGCCCAGGACGGAAGTGCGTATCTTTTATTCTGAGACAAGGTTTTACTTATTGTTTAAAGCTTTCGAACAGGAAATACGTGCTGAATGCTTAAACATTAATGATCCTGTGTGCACAGATAGTTGTGTTGAATTCTTTTTCAATCCAGACCCTGAACATGATGATAGGTACATAAACTTTGAGATAAATCCCATTGGCGCTTTTTTATTGGGGATAGGTGCAGATCGCTACAGCCGCGTGCTTATTAACGACGTTAGCCCTGAAATATTTGATATCACTACTTCAGTAACCAAGGGTTCAGTTCAGAGCTACAAGGGCCCACTGTGGACAGTCGAATATTTCAATTCCCTTTTATTTTATAGAGAAATATTATGGAGGGCAGGATTTTCGTTGTGGTAAGAGGATAAAGGCCAATTTTTATAAATGTGGAGATAAAACAAAATATCCACATTGGGGTTGCTGGAATAGAATTGATACTCCCCATCCTGATTTCCACAGGCCTGAGTTTTTTGGTGATCTGATACTGGGGTGAATAAGACTAAACAAAATTTTCGAGGACAGTTTTTAAGTCCTTTGAGATTTATGATGTTTTAGCAGTTTTTGAGATATTTTTGTTATTTACTACCTACCTAAATTTTGTGCAAACATCACCTTAACAAATGGTTAAATAAGGAAACTCAACTGGACATACTTTGGCTTTGTTAACGCTTCTATTAACAGCTTAGCCAGCTTGGTAAGCGGCGGTATCATTACCCGTATCCCTTCTGCTGTCCTCTCCACAAAACCTTTAACTCGAGAACATTTCTCCACTAAAGTCTTTACCCCTGCTCCCTTAAGCTCTGTACCCTCAAGCTTTGTCACCTTAAACCAAGTGATAAGATTGTGTGTCATGGCCATCATCCACAAAAAAGTATAAATCCCATAAAATTTGCTGGTCCTCAGGTTCTTTATACCATACGTGTTCTCCGCTATCTTGAAAAATGCTTCTATCGTTGCCTCCCATTGTAAAAATGAAAAGCTTCCACACAAGATAACTTCTTCCTGCTGATGTTAGTATAAAGCAACGTATACGTTAAATTACCATCTTTCCCTCGAAACCGTACCAGTATAACTCTCACTCTCCCTTCTTGAGGAAATTCATATATCCACACGCTCCGTCACTTACCTGCTTGTATGCACTTTTCGGTACCTCTTTTGCAATAATGGCTGCTGTTCTTGTAGAATATCCCTTAATAATAAATTTAAGTCCTTTAATACTCATAAGTCTTTCTATGTTTTCTAAAGAACCATAACCACTGTCCAGCCTGACTATCAACCTCCCCTCTTTAAGGTGTTCTGTATACTTGGAGGTTATCGATGATAATAAGTCTTCCAATCTATTCTGACAGTGGGTATTCCCTGGGTCTAAATATAAGTCAACACTCTCCGAATGTTCTCCTGCAAAAGCCACCGACAGCTGATAACCTTTTTTACCTGC
>NZ_VSCO01000023.1:0-18433 GCF_047459465.1 Caldicoprobacter sp.
CGTAACGATCTACCTTGCACCACGACAGGTAACTTACTATCCAGCCATGATCCTAAATACGAACCAGCCGTATTTAGGACCATGACCAAACAGGTCATCACCTGTCGTGATGGTTCGTTCGACCATACAGGATACCTGCACAGCCCTGTGCAACCTCTCGGCTGCACAGAACCGTTAGTATAATCACCTTCGGCACCCTGTATGATCTTCGCTCGACCCCGTGAGACAGGTTGGAATCTTATTGCAATCAAAGATTTCGACTGCAATAAAACTTTTCCCCGCCCCACGGAATCTGCCCGCCGACTGCATACAGGCCTGACGGGACCTGTATGCAATCTTTGGCCGACCCATATACGCCCTCACCGAGCGTATATGGATCTGGGCTCAACCGTTACGTGCCCTTTCGCTATTTAGGTTAACCACTTTAAAACGATTTATGCGCTGCATAAATATTTTTTTAAACTAAACCTTTATGAAACCGAGGCGACCATTTTAGCTTTTTAGCGCTAATACATTTAATCTTCACGTGATGGAGATAAATTAGAAAATGTGATAAAATAATTTTTAAATACGATAAAATTTGGGATTTTCAATTGGCTGCAAAAACGCCTTGCAAAATAATTTACCTCTTTTCACAACAAAACTTTACTTTGCATTATTTTGTTAAAAGCAACAAAAGGGGAGGATGAAGTATGATCATTAAAGCCCATGAAATGGAAAAAGAACTTAGGGAAAAAATGAGGGGAGGAAATGGCACCGTTAAAATTACCCATATAGGGAAAGGGCAGTTGCCATCAAAAGTCCGCCTCTTTGCAAAGATAACGCTGGAGAAGGGATGTTCTATAGGGTTCCATCAACATGACGGTGAAACCGAGATGTTCTATTTCCTAAAGGGCAGGGGTAAAGTGAGCGACGACGGTACCATACATTACGTAGAAGCAGGGGATGCCATGTTTACAGGAGGTGGGAAGGGGCATTCGGTTGAAAACTGCGACGATGAACCCCTGGAGCTGATTGCCGTCATCGCGCTGGATTCATAGTTCCATCGTTTCCATAAATATATCAGTGTTTTTTCGTATACATCTTCGCATAATAAATACAAACGTTATGAACACAATACAAAAAGCAAAGGAGCACTGATATATAATGGAAGGTGGAACTTTCAATCCGGAAGAACACCTGACCAAACTTCCCATCCGTCGCTGGAATCCCAAGATAAACGATTGGGAAACCGACTACGCCGATTATCTAGAGGTCAAGTGGCGGATGGTATGGTTTCGCAATGAAAACAAACAGGGGACCAAGACCGTCATCCGGGATAAGATCATAGACCCCCATAACCGGTTTGCCTATTTCGAACTCGAAGTGACCGATAGTAGGGGAAATGTTGAAATAGGGGTAGGTTCTGAAACGGGAGATGACTTTAAGGACTATATAGAAAAGGCATATACCAAGGCCTATGGCCGTGCTCTGGCGGCTTTGGGATACGGTACCCCATTTGCGCCAGAGCTGGAAGAGGGCGAGAGTGTGGTTGACAGCCCTGTGGAATCCAGGGACAAGGAGGTTAAAACTCCTACCCGTGAAGAACCTATCACCGATGCACAGCGAAGGGCAATTTATGCCATATACAATGCACTGGGATATACCGAAGGACAGATGAAAGAGATACTGCAGCAGAGATATCACAAATCCGAGAGCAAAGCCCTGACCAAGCAGGAAGCTTCAGACCTCATCGATTACCTCAACAGCTTGAAGGACAGGGATTAGGCCGTAGGGGTATAACCTGTGCCATTTTCTTGACGCCATGGTAAAGATAATATAAAATGAGTATTAAAAAATTTGTAGGGGTGTAAGAAACATGGCACAGGTTATACCTTTTAAAGGCTTCCGTTACAACGCTTCAAAGATAGGCGATCTGGCTAAGGTGACGACTCCTCCTTATGACGTGATATCGCCGAGCGAGCAGGATCGATTTTACCAAATCAGCCAGTACAATATAATTCGGCTGGAGCTGGGGAAGGAAGAGCCCGAAGATGATGAACTCAACAACAAATATACCAGGGCTGCAGCATATCTCAAGGATTGGATAGAAAAGCAGGTACTGGTTCAAGAAAGGCAGCCTTCGTTTTACATTTACCAACAAGAGTTTGGCCTTCCAAACGGAAATAAATATACTCGCACGGGATTTATAAGCCTGGTGAGGTTGGAGGATTTCTCGAAGGGCGTCATACTGCCCCATGAGAATACCCTTTCCAAGCCAAAGGCCGATAGATTACGACTTATGCAGGCCTGCCAGGCAAACTTCAGCCAGATATTTGCTCTCTATGACGATCCCGAGAAAGCTATCCCGCACCTACTCAAACGGCATATTGATGCTCATTCCCCTGATATAGAAGTCGAGGCCATTCCGGGCATTATCGATAGGCTGTGGGTTGTGTCCGACCATTCCTTGATAGCGCAAATCCAGGAGTGCATGGCAGATAAGAAGCTGTATATCGCCGATGGCCATCACCGGTACGAGACAGCCCTTACATATCGCAATCAGCGCATGGCTCAAAATCCGTATCACACGGGCGACGAGCTCTACAACTTTGTCATGATGATGATAGTCGAGATGGAGGATCCTGGCCTCATCATACTTCCCACACACAGAATAATAAGCGGCATAGAGGGCTTTTCAAAGGAGGAATTTCTAAAAAGAGCGAGCAAGGACTTCATAGTAGAGGAGCATGCTTTATCGGGCGCAACCTTAAAGCAGCGGGCAGATGAAATGGAAAGCCTGCTTACCCAAAAAGGCAGCCACAGCTTCGTATTCTACGACGGAAATTTGAGAAGCTGCTATATTTTGACGCTCAAGAGCATGGAATCCGTAAATGAGCGATTGCCCCAGCACCATATATCATATCGGAGTCTAGACGTCACAATTCTCCATACATTGCTGTTGGAACCCCTGCTGGGGATAGGGAGGGAGCAGATGGCAAATCAGGAGTTTATCACCTATACTCATGATTTGATGGAGGGGGCACAGTGGGTAGAAGAGGGCAAGTGCCAGATGGCGTTCTTCGTCAATGCTCCATCGGTAAGGCAAGTAAAGGAGGTCTCGTTGGCCGGAGAAAAGATGCCGCAAAAATCAACTTACTTTTATCCTAAGCTGCTGACAGGATTGGTGATAAACAAATTCTAACAGCGAGCGGCTTACAGACGGCAGGATTATAGTCCTGCCGTTTTTTCATCATGCTGAATAAATAGCGTGCACATGTTGTATTCTATTACTTAGATATAGCCCAAAAGCATTACAATTTGATGATTTGAGAGGTAGTGGGAATATGAAGTACGTAGAAGGTTCTCCCAATCCCAAAAACAGAAAAAAGATGGAAGAGAACAATCCGCCCAAGCTAAAGAGCGAGGAACAGGTGGACCTGACTCTGGATAAGGAAATCGGTAAAAATTTGGAAAAGTTTAAGGCTTTCTTGAAGGACAGCAGCGACGTAGTATTCCGCGAATTTAGTTTAGGGACCCAAAGCATACCATGCGCCCTAGTGTATGTCGATGGGCTGGTCAACGTTACTGTGATCAATGAACAAATTTTGAAACCTATGATGCATCAGATTGCCTTGCTAGAAACCAATTTAAACCAGCCCATACAGCCAGATAGGATATTCGAAATCGTCAAACTTCATGCTTTAGCGGTAGGGGAAATAAAAGAGGCAAAAACCTTAGACGATGCTTTTTTGTACGTTTTATCTGGTGAAGTGGCCGTCATAATCGACGGATTTGATAAGATCCTGATAGCCAACGCCAGGGGATGGCCCCAGCGAAGCATACAGGAACCTCCATCGGAAGTGGTGATTCGCGGACCCAGGGAGGGCTTTACCGAAACCTTAAGGGTAAATACCGCCTTGCTTAGAAGAAAGATCAAGGACCCAAACCTGGTAATAAAATCCGTACAGATTGGCAGACGGAGCAAAACCGATGTAGCCTATGCATATATCAAAGGAGTGGCCAGCCAAGAACTGGTGGAGGAGGTAGAGCGGCGACTTAACCAAATAGATGTGGATATATTCTTGGATAGCAGCCAAATAGAGCAGTATATCCAGGACAATTATCTCACCTATTTCCCGCAGATCGAGGTTACCGAACGCCCTGATAAGACGGCAGCCAGCCTAGCAGAAGGCCGAGTGGCCATATTGATGGATAACAGCCCTTATGCCCTTATTGTTCCAGCTACATTTTATCAGTTTTTTCAAAGTCCTGAAGACTATTATGAACGCTGGATACTGGCTTCCTTCATTCGACTTTTGCGCTGGAGCGGAGCTGTTTTAGCGTCGCTAACGCCGGCAATATATGTAGCCATCGTATCATTTCACCCTGGCTTTATCCCCACCAACCTGGTAATATCGGTTGCTGCCGCCCGCGCCACCGTACCCTTCCCGGCTTTTGTGGAAGCCCTTCTTATGGAGCTTACATTTGAGCTACTCAGGGAAGCGGGAGCCAGGCTACCGCGGGCCATCGGCCAAACCATAGGCATAGTTGGCGGTTTGATCATAGGGGACGCGGCCGTCAGAGCGGGAATTACCAGCCCCATTATGGTAATCGTGGTGGCCATTACCGCTATAGCCTCATTTATCATTCCATCGTACAGCGCTGCTCTGGCCATTAGGTTGATTCGCTTTCCCTTTATCGTGTTAGCTGCTGTTTTTGGCATATATGGCGTCATACTCGGATTCATTATTTTAAACGTCCATTTGGTAACCATAAAGAGCTTTGGGGTAAGCTACATGACGCCACAGGCGCCTATGAGGTATCAAGACTGGAAGGACTTTTTCATACGTTTACCCACACAGATCATGAAGCGAAGGCCTACCAGCACGTATCCCATAGATATCGATAGACGGCAGCAAGACCCTGTCAAGGAGGAAGTTCGATGAAAGAAAGAAGTGACTGGTTGAGCAACATACAAATAACGTTCATGGTATCCTCGGCCATTATAGGGGTAACTGTATTGACTCTACCCCGTACTGCTGCCGAATTGGCTAAAGCGGGTGGATTTATTGCTACGTTTATTACCGGAGCATTAATGGCACTGGTGCTGGTTATAGTAGCACTGTTGGCCAGAAGATTTCCAAATGACACCATAATGGAATACAGCAGGAAGATAATAGGCCTTATCCCGGCCAAGATATTGGGATTTATATTCTTTTTTTATTTCATAAGCGTAGTAAGCGTGATTTTAAGGCTGTTTTGCGATGCCGTAAAAGTACTGTTACTTAAAAATACTCCATTGGAAGTATTGATAATTACCTTTTTGTTCGCGGCGGTTTACCTGTGCCTCAACGGCGTTAGCTCCCTAGCTAAGATATGCGAGCTGTTTGAACCCCTTGTAATCGGAACCATGCTTCTGGTTATCGTATTATCCCTTGAAAATTTCAATTTTGAAGAGCTGCTACCCGCTTTTAAGCAGAATATATCCCAGTGGCTTTATGCCGTCCCCCACTTGACCATATCTTATTTAGGCTTTGAAGTGCTCCTCTTCATTACGCCATATGCTCAGGACACCAGCAAGGTCGTAAAATATGGCTTGTGGGGCATACTGCCTTCCATCTTTATATATTCGCTATTTGTGGCAGTCGCAGTGGGCACTGCTGGGGTTGAAGCGGTTGCCCGTTCCCTATATCCCACTCTTCAATTGGCCAGGTACATTAAATTCCCCGGAGGTTTCGCAGAAAGATTCGATATCTTCTTTATGATCTTTTTGATGCTAGGGGCCTATACGACGGTGTCTTCCTATTTATACCTTTCTTCTGTTTCAATAACAAAGCTGCTGGGGCTTAGGAATTACAAACCTTTTATACTTTTAATTGTGCCCATAATATACGTGCTAGCCTTGTTGCCTCAAAACATTAAGGAGATAAACGTATTCTCGCAGTATGTCAGCTACATAGGTTTGGCCTTACTGGCTGCAGTGATAGTACTCTACGTACTGGCTGTCATACTTAAAAAGGGGGAAAGTTTAGAGAATGAGGGTAAATAAAAAGTATATCGCAGCAGCGGTAATCGCCATTATTATCGCCTTTATCATGACGGGCTGTTGGGATATGGTGGAAATAGAAACCAATGCCTTCATATTGGGAATAGGGTTGGACCTCTCAAAGGACGTAGAAGGAGATGAGGAAAGGATTATGGTAACGTATCAAATAGCCCTGCCAGCCGATATGCTGGTGGCAAGCGGACAGGGCGAAGGAGGGGGTGGAGGAGCATCTACGTTAAATATCAGCATAGAGGCAAAGAATTTGATGATGGCAGAACAGACGCTCATGTCCACCCTCAATCAAGTGCCCAATTACGACCATTTACAGGTGGTAGTTTTTGGAGAGGAGCTGTCAACGAAAGGAATTGGCAAGTATATCGACTTTTTCTTCAGAGATTCCAGGATAAGGCAGCGCACTAAAGTAGCTGTAAGTAAAGGAAAAGCCAGCGAAGTTTTTAAAGTACAGCCCAAAACCGTTAAAAGCACATCGCAATACATCAGCGATTTGTTAGACGAAAACGAAAAACGAAATCTAATGGTGCTTATGCCTATGGATTTTGGAAAAATGCAGAGGCACTTTATACGAAAGCTGGATGTATGTTTGCCCAGCATTGTGTTGAAAAAGGATACCCTAACTGTTCAGGGCGCTGGGGTATTTAGCGGCGATAAACTGGTGGCATGGCTCACTGGGTCCGAGGTCATGGGCCTTAAATGGCTTCACGGCCAACCGGCCAAGGGAATTATAGATATTTCCAGCGATAAGATTAAAACGGGAGATTTTGTATTTAATATCACCAACAACAAAGTATCCATAAAACCTGTTCTAGACGGCAACAGGTTTATCTTCAAAGTCAAAATGGACGTAGAAGGGGATATAGGTGAGATTCAAAACGAAAAGTTCAATACTTATGATATGACCCTTATTCGCCAAGTGGAAGATTTGGTGAAACAAAAAATTACACGTTCTTGTAGCGAGGTGTTTGATAAGCTGGTAAATGATTTAAGAACCGATTGTATAGAGCTGGGGCGAAGGGTACAAAACTACTATCCGGATTTTTGGGAAAAAAATAAGGATAGATGGAAGGAGTATTTTGTCAACTCATCCCTCGAAATGGAGGTGGACGTAAAGCTAAGAAGAGTGGGAGTAATCAAATAATCGTTATCTTATCCTGCAAATCTGGAAACAATAAAGAAAAGCACAGCGATTGCCAGATATGCCAAGCTGCACCATTTTGCGATCTTCTGTTCCCTAGGAAACTTACCAGGCGCTTCCAGCCCATAAACTACGAAAAGAATTAAGCTGGAGAAAATCATTAATAACGAAAAATAATGCGTCATTAAAATATTCAATATCGTCGAAAATAGACCCATAGCATTCTCCCCTCGACTTAAACAGGCTAAAGCACCTCTTTTTTAATTATTACCCGGCGTTGTACAAAATATCCTCGGCTGATCGATTCTGAAAACGTCAATTTCTGCGGAAAATTGCATTGCGATCTAGGAATCGATTATGCCTTTCTTCAAGAAAAGCTTTCGAACCATCTGTCCCTCAGGCGCAACGACACAAAAATATTACAAAAATACTTATGCCAGGATGCGGTTGTTATATGGTATAATTTAATTGAAGAGATATGGTGTTGGCTCTCGTTTAACTTTATGCAGGCAGGTAGGCTACTTAACGCCATTGCCGTGATGCTCTAAATCCTTGAGAATGCCTACATTTTCAAAGGTTGTGGAAGGCATGAATTAAATTACAGCAAAGGGGTAATGGATGTGGATAAGCTTGAACACATATTTGAGCTGCAGGCCCAATTTGATGAAGCTTTGATTGAAAAGCGCAACCTTAAGCATATCAAACCGGAAGAGTGGATACAGAAGGAAGTGCTGGCCATGGTTTCAGAGCTGGGCGAGCTTCTCAATGAAGTCAATTTCAAGTGGTGGAAAAATCCCAAGGAGATAGACTACAACGCTATCAAAGAAGAGCTGGTGGATATACTCCATTTTCTCATCAGTATGTGCCTAAAAGTTGGGATTACTGCCGACGACCTGTATCAAGCTTACCTTACGAAAAATCGGGAAAACTTTGCCAGGCAGAAGGGGCAATCCAAAAAAACCGGTTACGAATGGGAGCTGCCCAGAAACGATAATCTTTAATGCCTAAAACGAATTTGATACCATCAAAAGAATGGTAATTGGTCATAGGATGGGAACATGGCAAGTATGACGTTAATGAAAGAGTTCCTTTCTGGACGAGACTAACAACGCAAAACCAGAAAGGAACTCTTTTATTATGTGTTTTTACCAGAAAAAGTAATAATAGAAAAATATGGTGTCCTCCTATGTTAGAATACAAAAAGCATAGGGAGGAGTTTTTTTATTATGTTTAAGATAATAACGCCATGTATACGGCAGTATTTTCTACAGGCTATCCTGCACTATATTCAACGTTGTTTCATACAATGTATTAGCGGGAAGGAGGCGATCCAATGTCCGACCGTCAACTCATACTTACCTTTATAGGTGGTGATGCCAGACAAGTTGAAGCCATGAACATGGCGTCAAAGGACGGCTTCATCGTAAAAGCAATAGGGTTTAAGGATATAACCAACGCTAACATAAAGTTACACAAGGATTTGGATGAGGAATGTTTTGTCTGCCATGCCCTTATACTTCCAATTCCGTATAAAAACAGGCATGGCTATATAAACATAACCTATGATTCGCAGTCCATAACCCTGGAGCAGGTCATGGAAAAGGTTGACCCATCAACCATCATCATTCTAGGCAAAGCCGACAATGACATCAGGCAGCTGGCTGAGAAAAAGAACTTACACCTTTTCGATATTCTGGAAGAAGAAACCTTTGCCATACTTAATGCCATCCCGACGGCTGAAGGCGCAATACAGCGTGCCATGGAGAAGACTGATATAACCCTTCACGGGGCAAACGTACTTGTACTGGGTTATGGAAGGATTGGCAAGTGCTTGGCCAGAATGCTCAAGGGCATAGGCTCCAGGGTGACGGTGGAAGCGCGTAAGCCGGAGGACCTGGCATGGATATACGAAAATGGCTATAACGGTGTCCATATCGACGAGTTGGATTCCATTTTGGGATCACAGCAGGTGATATTCAACACCATTCCATACCTGGTGCTTACCCGCGAAAGGCTCGAAAAAGTGAATAAGGAAGCGGTCATCATCGACCTTGCTTCTGCGCCAGGCGGAACTGATTTTGAAGCCGCAAAGGAGCTAGGCATCAGGGCTTACCTGGAACTTGGCCTTCCGGGCATAGTAGCACCTAAAACTGCTGGAAGAATTGTATACAGCGTAATAAAAGAAGTGCTTGAAAGAGCTCAAAAACTTGGTATAATAAGGGGGTTAAAGGCATGAGGCTGAAAGGTATAAAAATAGGTTTTTGCATAACCGGGTCATTCTGCACCTTCGATAAGGTGCTTATACAGCTACAGAGAATGGTAGATGAAGGCGCCGAGGTATACCCCATATTCTCTTATGCTGTTGCATCAACCGATACGCGGTATACCACAGCAGCTGATTTTAGGCAAAAGGTGGAAAGCATTACCGGACGTAAAGTCATTGCCGATATAGTAAACGCTGAACCCATAGGCCCCCAGAAGCTGTTGGATGTAGTGGTCATAGCACCCTGTACTGGGAATACCCTAGCAAAGCTGGCCAATGGCATCAACGATACGCCCGTTCTAATGGCAACCAAAGCACACCTTCGCAATCAAAGGCCAGTGGTGGTAGCCATATCCACCAATGACGCTCTGGGCAACAACGCTAAAAACCTGGGGCAAATCATGAATGTAAAAAACATATATGTGGTACCATTTTACCAGGATGATCCGCAAAACAAGCCCAACTCCTTAATTGCCGATATGGATAAGATAATAGATACCGTGCTTCTTGCACTTGAAGGGAAGCAGATACAACCGATATTTATAGAGAAAAAGGAATGAGATATAATTAAAACATGGAGGAATTGAACATGAAGATAGTGATACAAAAATTTGGAGGTACTTCTGTGGCCACTCTGGAGATGCGGGCCAAAGCTGTACAAAAGGTCATAAACGCCAAAAAAAGCGGTTATTATCCTGTAGTGGTGGTATCTGCCATGGGGCGAAAAGGTGCACCCTATGCCACCGATACTCTGATAGACCTAGCTAAAAACGAATGCGTGGATACCCACCCCAGGGAAATGGATCTGCTCATGTCATGTGGTGAAATCATCTCCAGCGTAGTCATGGTAAACGCTTTAAGGGCTAAAGGATATGAGGCCGTGGCTTTAACCGGTGGTCAGGCGGGTATCATCACCGATAACAATTATGGCAATGCCAACATACTAAGGGTTCAGCCTGATAGAATATACATGTACCTGGAGATGGGGAAAATACCCGTTGTAGCCGGATTTCAAGGAGTTACCGAAAGCGGCGACATAACTACCCTTGGCAGGGGCGGCAGCGATACCACAGCTGCAGCACTGGGCAAAGCCCTTGCTGCTTCCTTTATAGAGATATATACCGATGTGGACGGCATCATGACAGCTGATCCCAGGTTAGTGCCCAACGCCACAGTGCTGAAACACCTAACCTATTCCGAGGTATTTCAGATGGCTGACCAGGGAGCCAAAGTCATTCATCCCAGGGCCGTTGAAATAGCAATGAGCTGCAACATACCGCTCATCATCAAAAACGTCAATGGCAATGGCCCCGGTACCATGGTCTCATCGTACTACGAGAGCGATTACCTCAAGACTATAGAGCATGATCCGAACCAGGTAATTACCGCTATATCTCACATGCTCAATAGGACCCAGATTACCATCGAGAACCTAAATCTGGAGCTACAAAATACGGTCCTAAACCGTCTGGCCGAAAATGGCATAAGCATCGATCTTATCAACGTGTTCCCCAATAAGATGATATTCACCATAGATGGCGATGACTCAGCTAAAACTACCACAATTCTCGAACAGCTCGGCTGTTCATACTCGGCAGTATACAATTGTAGCAAAATATCGGCTATAGGCAACAGGATGAGAGGGGTCCCGGGGGTCATGGCAAGGATCATAAAAGCCTTGCACAAAAACCAAGTGCATGTGCTTCAAACCGCCGATTCCCATACCACCATTTCCTGCCTTATAAAGGGAGAAGATACGGCAAAAGCGCTGGTAGCTCTACATGACGAGTTTAAGTTGCATACTCGATGAGCCCGGTTTGGGCTCATCTTTCTTTTTATTTGGGAAATACTAATCTTAAGAGAGAGGCCATTGGTCTTGCTAATGTTTACCAGATAAGACAATGATGAGCATAAGAAATCCCATATGTTTATGGAGGATAATATGTTGAACAAGAGCGAAAATCTGAGTGTACAATCCCAACAGTCTCAAAATGCCGATGAGGGACCCGCTTTCCCATACTCTCAGGCAGAAAACATAAAGGAATTTGGCGTCGCATCTGCTCCTCCAGCGCTGGACAGCGATATTCACTGCCTGACCATAGTGGGTCAGATAGAGGGGCACATAATGCTGCCGCCTCAAAACAAGACCACCAAATATGAACACGTTATCCCTCAGTTGGTGGCTATTGAGCAGAGCAAAAATATCAAGGGATTGTTGCTCATCCTAAACACGGTGGGCGGCGATGTAGAGGCAGGCCTCGCAATAGCAGAAATGATAAGCACCATGTCCAAGCCTACGGTATCTTTGGTCCTTGGCGGAGGGCACAGCATAGGAGTTCCTCTGGCAGTCAGCGCCGATTGTTCCTTTATTGCCCCCAGCGCCACCATGACCATCCACCCCATTCGCATGACAGGCTTGGTGGTGGGAATACCACAGACTTACGAATACCTAAACAGGATGCAGGATAGGGTGGTGGATTTCATTGTACGTCACTCAAAGATCTCCAAAGAGAAGCTCAACGAGCTGCTCAAAGGGACCGGCGGGCTGTCAAGCGATGTGGGAACAGTACTCATAGGAGAAGAGGCGGTACGCTATGGCATAATAGACTATGTGGGAGGCGTAAAAGAAGCCATATTGAAGCTCAGGGAGCTAATATCTCAAAACGAAGGAGGAGGGCCACATTGATACTGCATACCATCGTTCCAATCCAGTACATCTTCAGCGATTATACAGCCCAAACCAGGTCGACTCCCCGCCTTATAGAATGGAATAACGTAAAGCTAGAAGTCTTGCCGGCAGGAGAAGGGAAGTACCAAATCAACCGGATTCTGAGCACCAACCCCTTTGACTATTTAAACCCTCGGTTGCAGCCGGGGATCATCATACAGCTAGATCCTAAAATATAGGCCTCTTCATAAGCCCAGGTAAATATTCCTTTACCTGGGCTTATCCGTTATTGTAAATCTCATATGGCGTTCTCGGGTAAAGAGTGATATAATGATAACGTTCATTATTTGGGTAGGGGAGGCGGATTCCTTGGATCTTCTGTATGCAATTCTTCTGGGGATACTGCAGGGCCTTACCGAGTTTTTGCCCATCAGCAGCTCAGGGCACCTGGTCATAGCGCAGGATATCTTCAACATTCAGGGAGCTGATCTGGCTTTTGATGTGATGCTCCATTTGGGAACCCTCGTTGCAGTGCTCATATACTACTGGCAGGATGTTTTGAATCTCATTAGCGAATTTTTTATACTAATAGGCGATTTCATAAAGGGCAAAAGACCAAAGTTACTGGATTATTCAAGGCCTTATAGAGTCCTCATGGTCATGATAATCATAGCTACCGTACCTACTGCCATCATCGGATTGGTTTTCAATGACTTGTTTTCAAGGCTGTTTGAAACTGCCGATTTTGTAGGCTACGCCCTCATCGTGACTGGCATATTGTTGTGGATAGCCAATGGCATAGTAAGCGGCAGGAAAGATATAAAGCACATGACCGCAGGAGATGCAGTAACGGTGGGACTCATTCAGGGGCTGGCCATTACCCCAGGTATATCCCGTTCCGGTTCCACCATCTTTGCAGGGCTCATCAGGGGATTGAATCGCGAATTGGCCACGCGCTTTTCATTTTTGCTGTCCATTCCGGCCATACTGGGTGCAGTGGTGGTTGAAGGCAAGGACGTTTTTGAAGGCGCATCGGCCTTACACGAGGTCATGCCCGTCCTGGCAGGATTTGTTGCTGCTGCCGTCTCGGGTTATCTAGCCATTCGTTTTTTAATCTCGGTGCTACAGAAGAGGAAACTCAACTACTTCTCTTATTATTGCTGGGCGGTGGGCATCCTAAGTATACTATATACGTGGTTTGCTGCGTAAACTGCCCGTTAAATTTGGCTTCTCCAGTATCGGTTTTATGACCTCAGCCTAATGACAGGAAACTTCAGGCAAATTCATAGCAGGAATTTAGAGGGATGGTGTAGAATATCAATACATGGGTGATCTCGGATGTCGAAGAATAAAAAAAAGGAAAGGAGTACAAAAAACGACAGGCAAATATACTACGAAGCGGCAGGAGTGCTGATAATTGGAGTAGGCCTTTTCGCCTTTATAAGCATATATACTGATCAGGCCGGCATGGTAGGCAAATACCTTAAGGAACTAGTGATGGGACTCTTCGGCCTTGTCGGTTACACCATCCCCCTACTGCTGGTTACAGCTGGCGTATTGACCATAATCGCCTATCGCAAAAGGGTGAACAGGCTCAAAATACTGCTCATCGTTTTCACCGTTGCCTTTATTATGTCCATCATCCATATATCCTATTTTCGATATTTTGATTGGGGTAGCATCCAAGCTTTTGTACATTCCTCCTATGCCAAAGGGCAACAGGTCAAAGGCAGCGGCGCCCTGGTGGCCCCTTTTGTATTTGCTGTATATAAGCTGTTTGGATTGGCAGGAAGTTATGTGCTTTTGGGCGCTTTTGTCATCGTAAATTTGCTTTTGCTGACCAACCTCTCCCTCAAGGATGTGGGCCAAAACGTATATGGCACCATAAAACCCATACTTCACAGACAGCATGCCAGGAAAAAAGAGGGTAAGCCTTTTGTGGGGGAGGTAATTCCTGTAGAGGAATTCAAAAAAAAGCTGGATGAAGACCTTCGTCCCCTTGATGAGGCGTTTAAAGAAAAGGATGATACATCGTGGCGACCCAAAGCAAAGAAGCCAAAAGGAAAGGATAGGCAAGATGGTCCGCCTGGCCACCAGCATGACAACGTGCAGGCTCAGGCGGCTCAAACTGAAAGCGTGATTGTCGAAAACATGCAAAAAGGAGGATATATAATCCCACCTTTGGACCTGTTGAGGCTGCCACCTACAAGCGCCAATGACCGTGAGCAGGACAAAATGGCAGAGAATAACGCCAAGCTGCTTGAAGAGACATTACACAATTTCGGCATCAGCGCCAAAGTTACGCATATAAGCCGGGGGCCGGTCATTACGCGATATGAGCTTCAGCCGGCTCCAGGGATCAAAGTGAGCAGGATTGTCAACCTAGCCGACGACATAGCCCTAAACCTTGCAGCCCCTTCGGTGCGCATAGAAGCGCCCATCCCGGGCAAAGCGGCCATCGGCATTGAAGTACCCAACCGGGACGTATCCCCCGTTTTATTGAGGGAGGTACTGGGCTCGGATGAGTTCATCTTTCATCCATCCAAGCTGGCGGTAGCTTTGGGCAAAGACATAGCCGGTAAGGCCGTCATCGCCGACATCGCTAGAATGCCGCACCTGCTCATAGCCGGAGCCACGGGTTCCGGCAAAAGCGTGTGCATCAACACCATCATCATAAGCATACTCTACAAGGCTTCACCCCGGGAGGTAAAATTCATCATGGTGGATCCCAAAGTGGTGGAGCTCAACCATTATAACGGAATACCCCACCTGCTCATACCAGTTGTGACCAATCCCAAAAAGGCAGCAGGAGCCCTCAACTGGGCGGTGCAGGAGATGACCTCGCGCTACAACCTGTTCGCTGATGCCGGGGTGAAGGATATAGAAGGGTACAACAGCATGGTGGAAAACGAGGATGAGCGTTTACCGCAGATAGTGGTGATCATAGACGAGCTGGCTGACCTGATGATGGTTTCGCCTTCCGAAGTGGAAGATGCCATATGCCGCCTTGCACAGATGGCGCGGGCAGCCGGCATTCATCTGGTAATAGCCACTCAAAGGCCTTCGGTGGATGTGATCACCGGGCTTATAAAGGCAAACATTCCTTCTCGCATCGCCTTCGCAGTATCTTCTCAGGTTGACTCGAGAACTATTTTGGACATGGGCGGCGCTGAAAAGCTGCTGGGGCGCGGCGACATGCTGTTTTACCCCGTTGGCGTCAACAAGCCCATAAGAGTTCAGGGATGCTTCATATCCGAAAAAGAGGTAAAAGCTGTGGTCGATTACATTAAAAACCAAAATGCCGCCCCCGTTTACGATGCCCAGGCCATGGAGAAGATTGAAGGCGATGAGGAAAAGCCTAACTTGGAGGAGCACGATGAGCTGCTGCCCGAAGCCATAGAGATCGTCATAGAAGCCGGTCAGGCATCTATTTCCATGCTGCAAAGGCGCCTCCGCATAGGTTATGCTCGTGCTGCCCGGCTTATAGACGAGATGGAAGCCAGGGGAATAGTCAGCGGTTTTGAGGGCAGCAAACCCCGAAACGTGCTCATAACCCGTGAGGAGTTTGAAAGGCTGTATAAGGACGTAAAATAGGAGGATGCAGATTTAGTACATGAAGGTAGGAATGGTTTCTCTAGGTTGCGATAAAAACAGGGTTGATTCTGAGGTCATGCTTGGACTTCTACTTCGGGCTGGCCACTCCATCGTCAACAGGCCTGAAGAAGCGGATGTCATAATAGTAAACACATGCGGCTTCATAGATCCGGCCAAAGAGGAATCGGTGGAAACCATACTGGAGCAGGCCCAATATAAGAAGATGGGCAAGTGTAGGCTGCTCATCGTGACCGGTTGCCTGGCCCAGAGGTATTCTAAGGAGATCATAAACGAGATTCCAGAAGTGGATGCTGTCATAGGCACCGGCCGTTTCACCGAAATATTGGACGTAATCAACCGGTGCGAGTCAAAGCATGAGCGCCTGGTGGCTGTGGATAATCCCAGGTTTCCCGATATCAACGGCATACCAAGGGTGCTTACTACCCCATCTTATACCGCTTACTTGAAGATATCGGAAGGGTGCAGCAACCGCTGTACTTATTGCGTTATACCACAGCTCAGAGGTCCCCACGTCAGCCGTCCGATGGACCATGTGCTGGAGGAAGCCCAGCTTTTGGTTGATAGGGGAGTAAAGGAAATAATACTGGTGGGCCAGGATTTAACCAGGTACGGCCAGGACCTAAAAGGGGATGTATCGTTGGTCAGACTGATAAAGGAGCTGGTCAAAATCCCTGGGCTTGTATGGGTTCGCCTGCTTTACTGCTATCCCGACCGCGTTACCGATGAGCTTATCGATGCTATAGCCCAGGAAGAAAAGGTGTGCAACTATATAGATATACCTATACAGCATATACACCCCGAAATACTCAGAAAGATGAACCGGCCTGCTGATCCGGAACAGATCAAAAGCCTTCTTGCAAAGTTGAGAAAGAGGATACCCGACATAATAATACGCACCTCGCTCATCGTGGGATTTCCGGGCGAGGGTAATGCGGAATTTCAAGAATTGCTCGATTTCGTCAAAGAATATCAGTTCAATAGGGTAGGGGTATTTCCCTATTCCAAAGAGGAGGGAACGCCAGCCGCCCGGTTACCTGGGCAGGTGGATGAAAGGACAAAAGAAGCCCGCCGAGACGCTTTGATGAGCATACAACAGAAGATATCCAAAAGGCTGAATCGCCAAAGGGTAGGCCAGATCTGTAAGGTCTTGATAGAAGGAACAAGCTCGGAAGGCGTATATTTTGGTAGATCGTACGGCGAAGCGCCTGAGATAGACGGACAGGTGTTTGTAATAAGCGACCGGCCGCTTAAAGCCGGCGATTTTGTGAATGTCAAGATAACCAAGGCATATGAATATGATTTGTTGGGGGAAGATTATGAATCTGGCAAATAAGATAACCATTGTGAGGATAATGCTGGTGCCCATTTTTATGGTCCTTTTGCTTTCGGACTTTCCTTACAGCAACGTAATAGCAGCGCTTATATTCATCGTGGCAGCCAGTACCGATACGGTGGACGGGTATATAGCCCGAAAAAGGAATGAAGTCACCAACTTTGGCAAGTTTATCGACCCACTGGCCGACAAGATTTTGGTGACTGCAGCGTTGGTCATTCTGGTAGAAATGGGCAAGATATCATCTGTAGTGGCCATTATAATAATAACCAGGGAATTCATCATCACGGGCTTTAGGGTGCTGGCAGCTTCGGAGGGGATAGTCATAGCAGCCAGTTGGTGGGGTAAGGCCAAGACCATCACTCAGATAGTGGCTATAGTGGCTGTCATGCTGGACAACATGCCGTTCAAATGGATAGGTTTTCCCTTTGACAGGATAGCCCTGATTCTAGCCGTCATCATTACTATAGTATCGGGCATAGATTATATCTATAAAAACTTCGATATACTTAGCAAATAAAGGGAGAGAGAAATGCTATGGATGCCGAGATCATTGCCGTGGGTAGCGAACTGCTGCTGGGCCAGATCGCAAATACCAACGCCCAGTATATATCTCAACGTCTCTCATCGGTAGGCTTAAACGTGTATTACCATACCGTGGTAGGGGATAACAGAAAGCGCTTACTGAGTGCTCTTGAGATTGCGTGCAAGCGAGCAGATATCATAATCACCACGGGCGGATTGGGTCCCACCATGGATGACCTTACAAAGGAGACGGTTGCTGAATTTTTAGGGTTGGAGCTTGTCCTCCATCAGCCCAGCGCGCAGGCTATACGCGAGTATTTCTCAAAAAGAGGCAGAACCATGACCGAAAACAATCTAAAGCAGGCCATGTTTCCCAAAGAAGCTATCGTCCTTCCCAATGATGTAGGAACAGCTCCGGGGGCTATTATAGAAAGGGATGGGAAAACCTTTATCATATTGCCAGGACCTCCCTATGAGATGCAGCCCATGTTTGAGAACCACGTAATCCCCTATTTAACCCGAAAAGAAGACCAGACGATCTTCTCAAGGATCCTCAGAATATACGGCATCGGGGAATCGGCTGTAGAAGAGATGATAAAGGATCTGCTTGAAAATCAGAGCAATCCAACCATTGCGCCTTTAGCATCCTATGGCGAAGTTACCC
This sequence comes from Caldicoprobacter sp., assembly GCF_047459465.1. Classification (NCBI taxonomy): domain Bacteria; kingdom Bacillati; phylum Bacillota; class Clostridia; order Caldicoprobacterales; family Caldicoprobacteraceae; genus Caldicoprobacter; species Caldicoprobacter sp. Next base: position 18,250 of record NZ_VSCO01000023.1, read on the forward strand.
TTAGATTGACGGTTAAGTGCCATCGATCCCAAGACCCCCTTGAGCTGATAAAACCCGTTGAAGACGAAATACGTAGGCGCCTCGGTGAGGCCGTCTATGGCGTAGACGATGATCGCCTGGAGACGGTGGTAGCCAAACTGCTTAAGGAGAAGGGTTTGACATTAGCTGTGGCCGAATCCTGTAC
>NZ_VSCO01000149.1:0-4189 GCF_047459465.1 Caldicoprobacter sp.
AGGGAAGGCGGCAGGACGGTAGGCGCTGGTGCTGTAACCAAAATCATCGAGTAATCTTGAATGTTTGATAGCACGGTTTATAAAAGCGCAGGCAGTTGCCTGCGCTTTTATTGTGAACCATCGAAAGGAGCTGGTTTTGAGCTGAAAATTCTCCAAAGCTCATTGACAAGGGTTAAGTTCGTATGGTAAATTAAAATAGTATTGATTTACAAGGGAGTAGACGGCTGAATATAAACTAAAGCGAGGTGTAGGGGATGCGAGTAAATATCACGCTGGCTTGTTCGGAATGCAAGCACCGAAACTATAATACCACAAAGAATAAGAAGAATGACCCCGATAGATTGGAACTGAGGAAGTACTGCAAATTCTGCAAGAAGCATACCATTCATAGAGAGACCAGATAAGCGTAAGATGACAAAAAAGGGTTAAGGGTGTGAAGATGATGGTGAGAAGTACCCGAGATAAAGCCGAGACCAAGGCGGCTGCTCGAAAAAACATATTTAGTAAAATTGGCAGGTATTTTCGGGATGTTGTTTCAGAAATGAAAAAAGTATCTTGGCCCGACCGTAAGGAGTTGGTGAAAGCTACTATTGCAGCACTAGTATTTATTGTGCTTTTTGCAATAGTTGTGGGGATAGTGGACCTGATCTTAGGCCAGCTCCTTAAACTGATTACCTGATGTAAGGGGGCTAAATTGAAAAGGAGGCCCTTGGTTTATGAGCGAAAAAGAGCAAGCAAAATGGTATGTGGTTCACACTTACTCAGGGTATGAGAACAAGGTAAAGGCTAATATCGAGAAGATGGTAGAAAGCCGCGGGATGCAGGATTATATACTGGAGGTAAAAGTTCCCACCGAAGAGCAGATTGAATACAAGAATGGTAAAAAGAAAGTTGTTAGCAGGAAGATATTTCCAGGGTATGTATTGATAAAGATGATTATGACCGATGAATCGTGGTATCTTGTTCGCAACACCAGAGGTGTCACGGGCTTTGTGGGTCCTGGTTCCAAGCCCATACCTCTTACTCCTGAAGAGGTACGCATGATGGGAGTAGAAGATGTGCCCATCAAGCTTGATGTGGAGGTAGGCGATAACGTTCGCGTTACATCAGGGCCGCTGGAGAATTTCATCGGAGTGGTTGAGGAGATTTATCCCGATAAACAAAAGGTAAGAGTTTTAGTTTCTATGTTTGGCAGGGAAACCCCCATAGAATTGCGATACAATCAGATACAGAAGATTTAAGGAGGTGTAAGAGATGGCCAAGAAAGTGGTAGCTATGGTGAAACTGCAAATTCCTGCCGGGAAAGCCACTCCTGCTCCGCCGGTTGGACCAGCTTTGGGACAGCATGGCGTTAATATAATGGCGTTTTGCAAGGAGTTCAATGAGAGAACTGCCAAGCAGGCAGGGTTGATCATCCCGGTTGTTGTTACTGTATATCAAGATCGTTCGTTTACCTTTATTACCAAAACGCCGCCTGCGGCTGTTCTGTTAAAGAGAGCCGCCGGTATTGAAAAGGGTTCTGGTGCTCCCAACCGTGAAAAGGTGGGCAGAGTGACAAAACAGCAGATCAGGGAAATAGCTGAGCTTAAAATGCCAGATTTAAACACGTCGAGCATTGAGGCTGCTATGAGCATGATTGCGGGTACTGCCCGTAGTATGGGCATAATTGTAGAAGATTGATGAAAATTGTGGGAGGGAGATTTCCCGCCTAATACCACAAGGAGGTTGAGTCATGAAGAGAGGTAAGAGATATCAGGAGCTTTTGAAATTGGTGGACCGTACTAAGCTGTACGATCCTGAAGAGGCGGTAAAGCTGGTAAAGCAGACTGCCAACGCAAAGTTTGACGAGACTATTGAGGTGGCAGTGAGATTAGGGGTTGACCCTCGACATGCTGACCAGCAGGTGAGGGGTACAGTGGTGCTACCCCATGGTACCGGCAAAACCGTTAAAGTGTTGGTATTTGCCAAAGGAGACAAGGCAAAGGAAGCTGAAGAGGCGGGCGCCGATTACGTGGGTGCAGAAGAGCTGGTGGCGCGCATTCAGAACGAGGGCTGGTTGGACTTTGACGTGTGCGTTGCTACTCCGGATATGATGGCTATGGTGGGTAGATTGGGACGAATTTTGGGGCCCAGAGGTTTGATGCCCAATCCCAAGGCTGGTACGGTAACCATGGAAGTGGGCAAGGCCGTGCGGGATATCAAAGCAGGTAAGGTAGAATACCGCGTGGATAAGGGAGGTATTGTGCACGTAGCCATTGGGAAGGCATCTTTTGAGGAAGAGAAGCTGCTTGACAATTTGCGAGCTTTGATGGAAGCCATCATAAGAGCCAAGCCCGCGGCTGCCAAGGGGACTTATCTGAAGAGTATAGTGCTATCCAGCACTATGGGGCCTGGAATTAAGGTAAACCCCATGAAGTTCTAGATGTTTTAAAAACCGAAAATAAAATATCATTTTGGAAACTTACCGCAGACAGTAGGTGCCTTTGAGCTTAAATGTGTTTATACAGCCTACCGAGGTAAGGTAAAGGGACGGGTATATACTGCCCTCTTACTGTATCGCGGTAAGGGGGCTTTTTAATTTTGCTTACCGCCGCTTTGAAGGAGGTGATACAGGGGATGCCAGTTCGGGAAGAAAAAGCTCAAATAGTAGCCGAGATCAAAGAAAGGCTATCAAATTCAAGCAGCGCCATTCTGGTGGATTATAAAGGCCTTACTGTGGAGGAGGTCAATCAGCTCCGTAGGAAATTCCGCGAAGCGGGGGTAATCTACAAGGTATACAAGAACACCTTGATAGAGATTGCAGCGCGCGAGTTAGGATTGGAAGGTTTGGTTCCCCATCTGGAGGGTCCTACGGCCATAGCCTTTGGCGTGAAGGATCCGGTGGCTCCAGCCAAAATCCTGTCGGATGCTATGAAAGAGCTCAATAAAATGGAGTTTAAGGTTGGAGTGGTCGAGGGGAAAGTAATCGATGTCGAAGGCATCAAGGCTTTGGCCAAACTTCCATCCAGAGAAGAGCTTATTGCCAAAATGCTTGGCAGCTTGAATGCTCCCATTGCAAATCTGGTGGGAGTGCTCAGTGGCCCGATGCGGGCACTGGTATATGCTTTGAATGCCATTAAAGCGCAAAAAGAGGCTTAAACAAAAAAATACGCTGATTTACATCAAAAACAAGTCAATTAAAAATTTTTACGGGAGGTAGTTGAATATGGATAAGAATCAAATTATAGAAGCCATTAAGAATATGAGCGTTTTGGAGTTGGCAGAGCTGGTGAAGGCTTTTGAGGAAGAATTTGGTGTTAGCGCAGCTGCGCCGGTGGCTGTGGCTCCTGTTGCCGGTGCACCCGGTGCTGCCGCTGCTCCAGCGGAAGAGGAGAAGACAGAATTCGATGTTATCCTTACTGAAGTTGGTCCTGAAAAGATTAAAGTTATTAAGGTGGTGCGCGAACTGACAGGTTTAGGCTTGAAAGAGGCCAAGGATTTGGTAGAGAGCGCACCCAAGCCGGTTAAGGAAGGCGTCAGCAAACAGGATGCCGAGGCTGCCAAAGCCAAGCTCGAAGAAGTTGGCGCCAAAGTTGAGATTAAATAAAACGGCGGCAGAATGAAAAGGGACTCTAAACCGAGTCCCTTTTTTATTTAAATTTTAATTTTATCCCGTTGACATCTACCCAGAATTATGATAACATTAAAAATTGCATTAATAGGCAGGGAGGTCATGATTCGCTTACTTTTTTATTCTACCTTTATATTTTACACCGAATAGGGTATAAATTTCAAGGGAATAATTTATGATAAGGCCAGTGTTGGTTTGCGGTTGTATAAAAACCGAAAGGGGCCTTTTTGTCATTTTTTATTTTTGATTCCTCTTAGGTTAGTTTAAATTAAGGATAGATTGCTATGAGGGGGGCACATTTGTCAACCTTTTTAATAAATTTAAGGGGTGAAAATTTATGGTGCGTCCAGTTCAGATAGGAAACAGGATAAGGATGAGCTATTCTCGAATTGATGAGGTACTGGATATTCCCAATCTTATTGAGGTTCAAAAGAATTCGTATCAGTGGTTTTTGAAGGAAGGTTTAAAAGAGGTATTTGAGGAAGTTTCGCCCATTGTCGATTATACTGGAAATCTGGTATTGGAGTTTGTAGATTACAGGCTTGAGAATAATCCCAAGTACTCGGTACAGGAGTGCAA